>JALSPL010000232.1 GCA_026985975.1 Anaerolineae bacterium
GTATGTGTTCGACGCCGCAGGCAATTACAGCAAACGGGCCAGCGATTTCGATGGCGACGGGCTGCGCAAAGAACTGGACCCGGACAACGACAACGACGGCTCGCCCGACGGCTGCGAGGACGTCAACCGCAACGGCATCCTGAATGGCGGCGAGACTGACAACTTCGACGCCTCCGACTCCCAGGCCTGCGTCCCGCACTTCAAAATCCTTTATCCTCTGAAGGACAACCAGGAAAACGCCGGCGATCCCGGCGATCCCGACAAGATTTTGGTGCAGGTGAGCACGGCTGCGCCCGCGGGCTGGACGGTTTCGCTGACGCCTGCGGACTTCAGCGTGGAAATCGGCGGCCGCAACGCCCCGGTTTTGGCCCTCTACCCCTCGGCCGACACGCACTTCTTGGTGGTGCAGGCCCCCACCCAACCCGGCGCCGCCTACTATGACCTGAAGGTGAGCCTGGCGGGCGCGGGCGACGACAGCCAGGAGAATGCGGTCTATTATCTGCCCAAAAATCCCGATGACGAAGTCATTGTGCTGGATCGCTCGGGCAGCATGAGCGCCCACGACAAGATCGGCGCCGCCAAAAACGCGGCCAGCGCCTTCGTCGACTTTCTGGATGACGGCGACGCGGTGGGCATGGTCAGCTTCGCCTCCTCCGCGTCGGTGGATTACGCGCTGCACACGATCACCGGCCCGGGCGAGCGAGCCGCGGCCATCACCGCCATCGATGGCCTGGCCGCCGGCGGAACCACGGCGTTGGGCCAGGGCGCGCAAACCGGCTACGGCCAGCTCACCGCCCATGGCGATCCGGCGCATGATTGGGCGCTGGTGTTGCTCAGCGATGGCTGGGAGAACGAGCCGCCCTACTGGGCCGATGTGGCCGGGAGCATTACCGGCGCGGTGGTGCACACCGTGGCCCTGGGCGAAGATGCCGACAAAGCCCTGTTGCAAAGCATCGCCGGAGCCAAGCACGGCAACTACTTCTATGTGGATGTCAACCCCTTCGTGGCCCAGGCGGCCGCGGCCGACCTCAACGGCGGCCCGCCCCTGGCCATCCCCGACACCCTGCCCAATCGTCTGGCCGACGTTTACACCGCCATCGGCGAACTCACCCACGGTTATCAGCGCTGGGCGGAACGCACAGGCCAGGCCGGGGAAGGCAAGATTTTCCGGTTTATGGTGGACGTGCCAACGAAAGCGCCCCGGGCCATCTTTTCCCTCAACTGGAATGATTCTGCGGGAGAGCTGGAGATGGCTTTGCAGAATCCCAAGGGCCAACCCGTCACGCCCGACGCGGAGCGCAAAGATGACACCCATCAGCAACTGGTGGTGAAAAAGCCGCTGCCCGGTCGCTGGTTGGTGACCGTGCGCATCCTCAAGCCAACGGCCGAATATCACTTCATGCTCTCGGGCAAGAGCCGGACGAGTTTGCTGGCTGCGGTGGGCGGGCGGCCCGAAAACCGCACCGTGGGCGTTCCCGTTCCCATCTACGGCGTCCTCACCGACGAGAAGCCGATCCCCGGGGCCGAGGTTTACGCGCTGGTGGCGGGCCCGGGCCTGGGGCCTGACGCAGGCGCCGCAGCCGTCGGCTCCCGCACCATCCGCCTTTATGACGATGGGCGGCATGGCGACGGCAAGGCCGATGACGGCGTGTATGGCAATTGGCTGAAGGGAACCACGCAGCCGGGCGGTTACAGCGTGAAGGTGGCGGCGTCGGGCGAGAACCATGACGGCGAACCCTTCTTGCGCTACGCCAGCGTTGGTTTCAACGTGCGCCCCCGGGCCGCGTATCTGTGGAACGAGGATCTGGATGCCGCCCTGGATTACGAAAAACTGCTGGAGGCCCACGGCTGGTCGGTGGACTTGATGCGGCTGGATGAAGTGGTTTCAGCGGACCTGCGCCCCTATTCCCTCATCCTCGTCGGGCCCGAGACCGGCAGCGGTTATCATTTCGATGATGCAGCCGCCGCCAACGCCCTGGCCCAGTGGAACATTCCCATCCTGGGCCTGGGCCAGGGCGGCGCCGCCCTCTTTGCCGAACTCGATCTCTTCATCAACTACGGCCAGACCTGGTTCTCGAACAACAACCAGGTTTACGCGGTGGAACCGGCCAGCGATTTCTGGAACGAACCCCTGCACATCGCCCTCAACCCCAAAAATCCTCTGGCGACGCTGTATCCCCGGCCGCTGACGGAACTGGGCGTTTACATCCCTGATCCCCGCCCCGGGATCACGCCCATCGCCCGGGAGCGCACCAACAGGACGCACTATCCGGTGGTGCAAGAGCTGCGGCGCGGGCGCAAATTCGCGCTGTGGGGCTACAACGCCGGGCCCGCGGCCATGACGTCGGACGGGCGCAAGCTGCTGGTGAATCTCAGCCAGGCGCTCGGGCGCTAAGTGACCGTCTAAAAATCACTTCTCGAGTGTTGTGTTTTTGGTCTTGCACCAACTATCTCCCGGGGATAGTCGTTATCTCCGGGACGAAAATAGACGAAACTGGACGAAGGTGGACGATTTCTTCGTCGATTTTCGTCCATTCGTCTATCTTCGTCGGCGTTCTGCGCCTTTATTTGGCGATTGCGCCAGCGCGGCGTCTCCGCTGCGTCATAGCACGGGGACGCCGCGCTGCGCCCGGATGTTATCGAAGATAAAAACGCCCACGGCCGCCCAGATGATGGCAAAGCCGAACAAACGCCCGAAGGTGAAAGGCTCGCGATAAAGGAAGACGCCGATGAGAACCGGCATGCCGCTGGGGGTGCGCAGGTCGATGCACTGGCCGGTGCGCAGGTTCTTGATCCAGTTCACTTCCATGTGATCCGGGCTCTCGAAGCCTTCCAGCTCGATGGGGTCGCCCGGTTGCAGGTCGATGCCGTTGTCGGCCCACCACCAGGGCGGGCCCAGCATGGCGTCGCGTTACACGCCGTTCTGATCGGCGAAGGTGAGCGCGTTGTCCACCACGCTCACCACCTGGCCCGAGAAGTGCAGCGTCGGGCCGGTGGGCTGACCGGACTGGGCGCCGCGGCCCTGCCCCGGCTGGATGGGATTGTTGGGGTCGGGCGTGGCCCGCAGCCAGGGCGGCCCGCCCCCCTGCTCGGTTCCGCGCGCGGGTTCTGCACCCAGGTGGCGGTGGATTCCCGTCAGACATGCCAATCGGGTCGAAAAACGTGTTTCCGGCCCGATTGGCGTTGATGAGCGTCAGATTGTGTCGTTAGCTGGTGGGGGTGCGATGGATGGCCTGACCATTGCCGCCTCGCTGACCGTGGCCGCCCTGGCCTTGACCCTGGCCGTGTCCGCCATGACCGCCCTGGCCCTGACCACCTTGACCATGACCGCCCTGACCATGACCGCCCTGGCCTTGCCCACCCTGACCATGACCATGGCTATTGCTGGCGGCCATGATGGCGTCGAATGTGGCCTGGTCGATGTACTGGGGCGTGTAGGTCTCGCCGGTCTGCTGTTGCAGTGTGCCCACAAAGGCCCGCATGTGGTTCTCGGAACCGGCCAGCAAGCTCTTGTACACCTGTTGGATGTCCGCGTTATCGGTGTCGGCCACAGCTTTTTGCAGGTCGAAGATGTCCACATCCTCGATGGTGGCGCCCACCTTCAGGGCGTCGGCCACAGACTGGCCGCCTTGCTCGATCAACTGATTGTAGAGCGCTTGCAGGTCGGGGTCGGTGAAGACGCCCACGGGGTTGTCGCCCACCGGGTCTTCGAGACCGTAGCGCTCCAGCAGGACGCCCACGGCATCCATGTGCTGCTGTTCGGCTTTGCTGATGTTGGTGAAGACTGGCAGGTTCCACTGCTCGCCCAGGGTGATGTACACGTCCCGGGCCAGTTTCTCTTCCTCACGCATGTGCAGCAGGTCTGCGATCTCCTGGTCGTCCACCTCGCCCGCGGGGGGCAGGTTGGCGCTCATGTCCATCTGGTCGCCCTGGGCCTGACGGGCGGCGCCGTGGCCGCCATTGGCTCCCTGCTGACCGTAGCCGCCGCCCTGTTGCATGGTCGTGTTGGCGGGGTTGCTCTGCTGAATGGTCTGCACGACCGGTGCGGCGTCGTTGACGGCGGCGCTATCTTCCGCGGAAGCCGTGGTTCCGCAGGCCGCCAGGGTCAACGCCAAAGCGCCGACGGCAATGGTTGCGATGAATGTCTTGGTGCGTTTCATTGTTATATCCTCCATGAATGGTAGGGGTGAATGTCGTTGTGTTTGCCGAGGGGATGACTGTCGTCCTCGACTCTGATTCCAGTATACCGGGAGATTTTGGAGAAATTGAGGAGAAAATGTGGAGATTTTATGGAGATTTGCCAATTCACACTGGGGAAAAACGCTTTGAGGACAATCGCACCACGCCCGGTGGGAGAGATGACCCTGTTTATTTCGGGTAGATGATCTTACACTTGAAGTATCAGGAATTGTTGGCTTCGTCCAGAAGCAAGCCAATCGTCTATCGGTTCATTCAAGCCACTCATCAGGAGGCAATCACATGTTCGGTTTATCGTTTACGCCCCGAGAATTTTGGGCAGTCATCCACGGCATGATTCTCGGAGGCCTGTTTCTCATCTCCTTCGCCGGCGGTCTGGCGGGCCTGTACATGATGCGCCCGCAATGGATGACCGTAGAGGGTCTGCGGAAGCAAGCGCATTATCTGGTGACAGGCGCCTGGATCATGGCAGTGGTGGCCTGGCTGACGGTGATCACCGGCACCTATATTGTGTATCCCTGGTATCGGGCCAAACCGCCCGAGGGCGCTGATCTCACCATGTATCCCCGTTCTTTTCTCAAGGCAAATGAGGCTATCGCCGCCTGGCACAACTTCGGCATGGAATGGAAAGAGCATGTGGCCTGGTTCGCACCCATTCTGGCCACGGTGGTGGCTTACATTGTCTGGCGCTATCGAGATCAACTGGCCGAGGATGATCGCCTGCGCAAATACACCATCATCTTCTTCGTCCTCGCCTTCCTGGCCGCGGCCGTCGCAGGTCTGTTGGGCGCTTTGATCACCAAGGCGGCTCCCGTCGCCTGACGCTCCCCTCATCCGCCCCCTGCTCCCATTCATTTTCTATCAGGAGACATTTATCATGACAAGCAATACCTCAAGTCACATCCCCTCCGGTCCCGCGGCGGCCGCTTTCCTCTCCGGCGCCATTGGTCTATTCGTCATCGGCCTGCTGACGACGCTTTCAGAAGCCAGCCACGCCGTCGGCAACGCCCTCAACTGGTACGATCCCTCGGGCTCGCTGGTGGGCAAGACGGGCGTGGGCATCATCGTCTGGCTCATTGCCTGGTTCTTCCTCAATAAGAAATGGCAAGATGAGGAGGTGAATCTCAAAAGCATGTTCACCTGGGCCATCATCATCGCCGCCCTGGGCTTTTTGCTGACATTCCCGCCCTTCTTCTCCGTTTTCAAAGGCTAACGCCTCCAGCGCACCATACAGAAACGCTCAAAACCCCAACGCCCCCGGAATTCCGAGGGCGTTTTTTCTTTTCATTCCCCGTCTTGCGCCCGCTTGCTCAGTCAGGCGGTGCGAACATTTCGATGTGGTTGCGCACGGCGTAGATGGCCGCTTCGATGCGATTGGAAAGTCCGAGTTTGCTCAGAATCGCACTGACGTGATTGCGCACGGTGGTGGGGCTGAGATGGAGCTCTTTTCCGATCTCGGCATTGCTCTTGCCCTGGGCCACCAGCAACAACACCTGCATCTCTCGCTCACTGAGCTCGTGAAAAGCCGAGGCGGAGGAGGAGCGTTCCAGTTGGCGCACGCGTTTCAGCACCCGCACCGTGATCTGCGGGTCCAGCACCGCGTCGCCCGCGCCCACGGCCCGAATCGCCCGCAACAACTCATCGACGCTGATCTGCTTGAGCACATAGCCCGCGGCGCCGCTGTTGATGGCGTCCATCACCAGGTCATCATCCGCGTAGGAGGTCAGCATCAGCACCTGGCAAGGGAAGCTCCGACGGATGATCCGACAGGCGTCGATGCCGCTGCCATCGGGCAGGCGCACGTCCAACAGCGCCACGTCCGGCTCGAACTGACGACACAGACGCACAGCTTCGGCCGCGGTCCCCGCTTCGGCCACCACCTCCATGTCGGGTTCATCGTTCAGCAGGGAGCGCAGCCCCAGGCGAACGACCTCATGATCATCCACCAACAAAAGCCGTAAACGTTTCATCTTTTTCTCCTATGGGAATCTCGACGCGCACCAGCGCTCCTCGGTCGGGACGATTGCGCACGATGATGTCGCCGTTCAACAACAGCGCCCGATCGCGCATGTTGTACAATCCGTAGCCGGGCGTCAGGTCTTTGGGCAGCCCCACGCCGTCATCCTCGATCTGCAAAAACAGGCGGGCGTTTTCCTCCAGGCCCGCGGTGATCTGTACATGCGAAGCATGGGCGTGGCGAATGATGTTGCTGAGGGACTCGTTGGCGATGGCCAGTAGATGCCCGACCTGCAACGAACTCAGGGCCATGTCGGGCGGCAGGTCCAGGCGCAGCGTCACCTCGGCGAAGGAATCCAGAGCGCTGGCCGCCACCACCTCGCGCAACCCCTCGGCCAAACTCTGACCCGATGACCGCACCTGCAATTGTCCGAGATGGCGCCGGATGTCCGCCACGGCCTGATCCAGATGCGCCATGGCCTGCTGCACGAACGCAGCAGCCTCCCGGCAGTTTTTCTTGGCGATATTGCGATGAGCCGATTGCAGCAGCAGGCCCGAGGCGTACACCGTCTGCAATGTGCCGTCGTGCAGTTCCCGGCCAATGCGCTCCCGCTCCGCCAGCAAGATCTGCGTCTCTTCCATGCCCGCGATGTGCCGATCGAGTTCGACATGGAAGACCTGAAGCGAGCGCAGGATGGCGTATGCGAGCACTAACCCCAGCAAACTGCGATACACCTGCACCGGCAACAGCGTCAGCGCCTGCAAGTTCTCCTGATTGAAAACCGACGCCGGGAAAAAGGGGGCGGCGGGCACGATAAAGCCGCCGAAAAACGCGTATCCCAACAAGGCCAGCCCCGCCAGACGCAGCATCGAGATAATGTCGGGCATGTTGAAAGGAGCGATGGCTTTTTGCGCCTGGGAGCGTAGGCTATAGGCGGCCACCACCGCCCCGGGAATGCCCAGAAAGTAACGGGCCATGACGGCGCTATCGCGATGCCAGGCCTCCAGATGTCCAGGCTGCGCCACCGTCAGCGCCGGCCCCACCACCCAGAAAAGCCACAGCAAGAACATGCCCAGGGGCAGAAATCGAACGTAACGCCATCGTCCCGGCAACGGACGCAGACTCTCGACGCCGAACTGGAAGAGAAAGGCGAAGGACATGGCCAGAATAACGGTCTGGGCGGTGGTGAGCAAATGGATGATGGGAGACGGAAGGTATTGGGCCTGGATGGGAATGAAAATATCGCCCCACTCATTCAGGGCGTGGGCGTAGCCAAAGGCGGCCAGCCAGTGCAACCGCCGGGCCAGGGGCAAGCGGCTGTAACGCAGCGATTGCAAGGTGATGGCCAGCCCCAGCACAAAAAAGACCTGCCCGTAAATGAACAGGATAATCTCATCGTTCAGCTCGAAAAACTGGTGAATGGCGTCAATCATACGGGCGTGTGGGGAGGGCGAGAGCAGGGGCGAGGATGGCTTCACGTCCTGAAGTATAACGAATTCGGAATAATCTAGCAATGAAGCACAGCCAGACGGGCGCAGTTCCTCTGGCAACCTCTGTGATCCTCTTTGATTCTGGCCCGATCAGGTTGGGACGCGCTCCAAAAGAGAAAACCCGACAGCCGATAGCCGCCGGGCTTTCCTTCCCACACTACAAGGAGATACACTCGCCAGGAGAATAACTACACTTCTATTCAAGCACATGGCGACTGTATGCGCTATGATTCATATCATAATCAAGCGAATAGGGGCTGTGATTTGCACCGATTGACTATTGTCCGCCGGTTATGGATAAATGCCGCGAGCTTCCACTGCATCGACCACGCGCTGGATGGCGATAGTGTAGGCCGCGGTGCGCATATCGATGTTTTTATCCTGCGACGCCCGCCAGACATGCTCGAAGGCTTCCGCCATCAAGCGCGTGAGACGTTCCAACACTTCGCCCTCGGCCCAGAAGAAGGATTGCAGGCCCTGCACCCATTCGAAATAGGAGACGGTGACGCCTCCGGCGTTGCAGAGGATGTCGGGCACGAAGCGAACGCCTTTATCCAACAGAATGCGTTCGCCTTCCATGGTGCACGGCCCGTTTGCGCCTTCGGCGATGAGCCGGGCCCGAATATCAGGCGCCACCCGTTCGTCGATCTGCCCTTCGAGGGCGGCGGGGATGAGCACATCGCAGGGGGCGGTTAGAGTTTCGCGATTGTCGATGCGGTCGCTTCCCGGAAAATCAATGACCGTGCCTGTTTCGGCCACATGGGCCAGCAATCCGGGAATGTCAAGGCCGTTGGCGTTGTAGACGCCGCCATTGACATCGCTGACGGCGACGATCTTGCAGCCATGCTCCCACATTTTATGCGCCGCCACCGAGCCGACGTTGCCAAAGCCCTGCACGGCCACCCGCGTATCTTCCGGTTTCATATCCAGCTTTTTCATCATGGCCGTGGCGGTGATGGTGACGCCGATGCCGGTGGCTTCAGCCCGGCCCAGAGAGCCGCCGATGCTAAGGGGTTTGCCGGTGACCACCGCCGGAGTGGTGTAGCCGTGGGCCACTGAGTAGGTGTCCATGATCCAGGCCATGACCTGCGGATTGGTGCCCACATCGGGCGCGGGAATGTCGCCTTCGGGGCTGATGAGCAGGCTGATGTCATTGGCGAAGCGACGAGTGAGCCGCCGCAGCTCATTGCGAGAAAGCTGGTTGGGATCCACGGCGACGCCGCCTTTGGCTCCGCCATAGGGCAGATTCATCAGCGCGTTTTTCCAGGTCATCCACATCGCCAGCGCCCGCACTTCATCCAGATTCACATCGGGATGATAGCGAATGCCGCCCTTGGTGGGCCCGCGCACCGTGCTGTGATGCACGCGATAGCCAGTGAACATTTTCATTCTGCCATCATCCATGTATACCGGGAAATGAACGATGAGCTCCCGTTTCGGGGTTTCCAGATAAGCCACCAGATCTTCGTCGAGATCCATGTGAGCGATGGCTCGCTCGAATTGGGCCAGGGCGACATCCGATGCGCTGTAACGGCGCTTCATTGCACTCATTAGTCTAAAATTGTCCTCCGGAGAGTAGAAGATAAGATGCCAGCGGATTTTATCAGACTAGCGGCTGAAGTTGCCAAATCATCGATGATGGTGACGCACTCGCGGCGGGCTTTGAGCTTGCCACGAAGGCGATTGCCGTCATTGGCGGCGCAGTCGCAGGAAGGTGCGGGCGTCGGGCCCGGACTGGCGGCGAAAGATGGGTTGCGAATGGCCCGCCAACGCGTCCATGATGCGCTCACGATGTTTGGGAATGAGATTTGCCGGCAGCGCCGCCGGCGAAAAGAAACGATTGGCGTCGGTCTCAGAGGTGACCTGCTGCAGCTCGCCGCCGGTGATGACGCAGCGGAAGAGAAAAATCAGCTCGTCTTTGCCTGGTTTGCTGTAAATCCCCACCAGCTTCTCCATCCGCACCTGTAAACCTGTTTCTTCCATCACCTCGCGCAGGATGGCTTCATCAGGCCTTTCTCCGGCTTCAATGCGCCCGCCCGGCAGATTCCACAGATCCATATCCCGCCGGTGGCCCAGCAGCACGCGCCCCGTCTCATCGAAAATGATGGCGAACGCTCCAAGCAATGTCATGATAAAAAGCGGGGGCGGCGCGCCGCCCCCGCTGGCCTGCTGCAAATGCTAATAAAGGAACATCGGTTTGCCCTGAACGTGAGATATCTTGGGCCGATATTCGTCCACGTCGTAAAATTCCGACACATCCACGCGTTTGAGGCCGCGAGTGCTGTAATCGGCGGCGACGTGGGTGTAACGCCCCTCGCGTAGCGCCACCATGCGCCCGGTGATGCCGCGGGTGGCCAGATTGACCGCCAGCGTGCCGAAATTGGCGGTGACGATGCGATCCAGGGCGTCGGGCGCGCCCGAGCGCATGAGATAGCCCAGTTGCTGATAGATGATATTCTCGCCGGTGATCTCCTTGATCTTCTGGCCGACCATATAACCGATGCCGCCCAGTTTTCTATGCCCGTACGCATCGGCTTCGCCTGTTTCCAGCACCTCGCCGCCCAGAGGATAAGCGCCCTCCGAGATGGTCATCATGGCGTAATGGCTGGGATTGCGCTGCTTGTCCTCGATGAGAAGACGCGCCAGTTTTTCGACGTCGAAGGGCACTTCCGAGATGATAGCCCGATCGACATCGGCGCAAAAAGCGGTGATGAGGGAGGTTTCGCCCGAGTTGCGGCCAAACAGCTCCACCACCCCGATGCGCTCGTGCGAGCCCACCGAGGTGCGCAGGTTGGTGATCATCTCCACCGAACGAGTCACAGCCGTGCTGAAGCCGATGCAATAATCGGTGCCATACACATCGTTATCCATGGTCTTGGGAATGGAAACAACAGGAAAACCTTCTTTGTGAATGCGGGCGCCATAGCCCAAGGTGTCGTCGCCGCCAATGGGTATGAGTACATCGATGTTCAACTGCTCAAGGGTTTGCAGCACCTTTTGGGTGGTGTCCAAAGTGCCGTCTTCGTTGACGGGGAAGTCGTCGGGATTGAGAAAGTCAGGCAGATGATCGGGTCTGACGCTGCCGGGCCGGGTGCGGGAGGTGTGCAGAATGGTGCCGCCGGTGCGGTCGATCTTGCGCACCATCTGGGTATTCAGCTCGATAACCCACTGGCCCCAACTGGCGGGGTCGTCATGATTATAGCGCAGCGGGCCCGCCCAACCGCGACGAAAGCCCAAAACGCGCCAACCTTCATCTACCGCCCGGCGCACGACCATTTTGATGGCGGGGTTCAGGCCGGGAACATCGCCACCGCCTGTGAGAACCGCTAATGTTTTCTTTTTTGCGCTCATTTTTTTGCCTCGTTGAAATAAATGATGGCCTGGCTCATTTTCCGCTAGGGTTGAACCATGCCTTGAATAAATGAGATCAATGTCGGGGTTAAGGCCATAGAAAACCCGCAGGAGGGGCGACGACGCTGTCTCCGGCGGGTATTTATGCTAAGTTTAGCATGTTTTGAAATGCCGGGCAAGCATGACCGAGGCGCTGGCGCGTTTCAGTTTTGGGACAAATTCCCAAAGCGGACGCCTGGCCACTGCCGCCATCACCACGAGGTGAGCCTCGGGGCTACCAGCCCAGGGCGGAGGCGGCAGAACAAAATCTGGCATTCGCCCCAATTTTGAAACACGCCCCAGAGTGACCAGACGCTTTCCTGCACCCGGTGAATGTGGTACACTATTCTCATCATCTCCCCCGCTGTTTTTATGAGCCTCAAACCCGCTGTTCCCGACCTCATCGACCGCATGAGCCGCCTGGAGCATTTCAGTATGCTCTCACCGACGGATCTGGCTGCGATTATTGCCATTGGCCGGGTGGGCCAGGCGGATGAGGGGCAGCGATTTTTCGGAGAGGGGGAGCCCTGCGCCGGTCTCTATGTGCTGCTCTCGGGCCGCGTGCATCTGCACAAGGTCGGGCCCGAGGGGCGGGAGCATATCATGACGGTGCTGAATCCGGTGACCATGTTCAACGAGGTGGCGGTGCTGGATGGCGGCGTCAATCCGGCCACGGCCATGGCCGCGCAGAAATCGGCGTTCTGGCGGGCGGACAGGGAGGATTTTCTGGCGCTGATCGGGCGTTATCCGGCGGTGGGACTGGGGATGCTGCCCATCCTGGCCCGGCGCAACCGCGAGCTGGTGACCCGCTTCGAGGATCTCTCCTTTCGCACCGTGCGCGCCCGCACCGCCAAGCTGCTGCTGGAGCTCAGCCATTTTGGCCAGCGGCCCATCGATCGCCACGCTCATTCGGTCAACACCCTGGCGGCGCAGATATGCACAGCGCCCGAGGCGGTCAGCCGTTCTATCACCTTCTTCAAAGTAAACGGTTATATCCTCAGCTCCCGCAGCAAAATCGCGGTGAGGGAGCCTGCCAGGCTGGCGGAGCTGGCCCACATCGAGCCGTGTGAGTCGTGTCCTGACTGAGGGGCGTGGTTGGAGGGGAAATATCTGGATGAATTGACAAAAGTCAATGACTTCCATGCGTCATTCTGCTACATTGGAGATGGACCAGCGAGGCTTCGCCTCCCGCGTCCCATGAAGAAAGAGGCATGCAGAATCCGGCGGTTTTGTCGAAAATCGCCGGATTCGACGCCTGAATCGCTATCCTCATCCCCGTGGAGGCGCTATGGAAGCGTTGAAGAATCGTTATCATTTTCTCTTTCGTTCCACCAAGGGGCTGGTTTTGGTGGCCATTGCCCTCATTGCCCTGGAGACGGTGTTTTTCGGGATGTTATCGGGGCCCATGGCGGAGTGGGGCATTCGGGATGCGTGGGTGAAGTTTACCGGCATGCAATTGCTGCCCATGGAACGGGAGGGCCGCATCATCATGCTGTATCACACCATCGCTATGGCGGTGGTGGCCATCGAAGCCTATTTCATCACCGGCCTGGTGAAGATGCAGGAGCGTCAGCGCACCAACATCAACGCCACCATCACCGTGGGCTATATCACATCCATGATCTTCGGCATGTGGTTCGCCTATTTCGGCCATAACTACATCTGGCACGGGCTATTCATCTTTGGGCAG
>JALSPL010000233.1 GCA_026985975.1 Anaerolineae bacterium
AGGTCTTCAGCCGCGGCTGGACCACCATCAAAATGTATTTCATGGTGGGACATCCCACCCAGACCATGGAGGATGTGGAAGCCATCGCCCAGATCGCACACGAGGTGCTGCACATCGGGCGGGGCTATGTGGGGCGCAAGGCCAAAGTGCGGGTGGGCGTCTCCATCCTGGTGCCCAAGCCCCACACCGCGTTCCAGTGGGTGAAGATGGCGGACGAGGCCACGCTCGCCGAGCAATTGGAGCATCTGCGCCGCCGGATGCGGGCGCAAGGGCTGCATTTCAGTTGGAGCAAGCCCCGCGAATCGTTGATGGAGGCCTTTCTCAGCCGCGGCGACCGTCGTCTGGCCGATGTCATCCAGCGGGCGTGGGAGCTGGGCGCGCAGTTCGACGCCTGGGGCGACCATTTCCGCTGGGAAGCGTGGACGCAGGCCTTCGCGGAGGCGGGCCTGGACATGGACTGGTACGCGCGGCGAGAGCGCAGCATCGATGAAACCCTGCCCTGGGATCACCTCAGCATGGGCGTGAACAAGGATTTTCTGGTGCAGGAATATCTTTACAGCCAGCAGGGCGCGGTCATCGACGACTGCCGGGAGCACTGCTTTTCCTGCGGCATCCTCACTGCGTTCAAGCAAGAACGGCGCGTCGCCCAGCAGGTTTTGGGGGATGGAGGCAATTGGGGCTGCCCGGGCTTCGGGCGTGACGTCCAGCGCCAGCCTGTTTCCCCGCGTCAGGTTCCCCTCTTCTTCGATCCCGAAATGAGCCCCGAAAAAGTGCGGTTGGGCCAGTTCGACCATCGGGTGGTGCAGCGCCGGAAGGTGTTCGAGGTGCACGAACAAAAGGCCCGCGGCGAATAATTCATCACTGTTATTCAAATCCAAAAACAATCGCCCGCGAGCTTCCCGGCCGCGGGCGATTGAAATTGAAAAGATAGGTGTAAATCAGGCGTCCGTTTCAGCAGCGGCGTCTTCCGAGAGCGTTTCGTCGGCCAGTTCGACTTCATCCGGGATCACCACCTGGGCTTTCTCGCCGCCATTGGTCACCACCCGCCCGCCCAGGGCCGCCATCTTCTCCTCGACGATTTTCGCGTCCGCCTCCGTAGTCAGCGCCACCAGGGCCGCGCCCCCCACCGGCAGCATGGCTCCGATCTCCTCCAGCGCTTCGTTGGGAATGCCTTCATCGATTGTGGCGGCCACGATGCCGCCGTAATAAGCGCCGATGGCGCCGCCGCCAATGACGCCCAACGGCCCAAACAGCGCGCCCAACGCTCCGCCGATGAGGGCGCCCACGCCCGCGCCTTTTTTGGCGTGAGTGTCGCCGACTTCTTTCAAATCCAGCTTATCTTCTTCCCGATAAACGACAGCCGCGCCGTCGATCGGGAAAGCTTCCTTTTTCTGGGCCTCTTGCAGGCCTTTCAATGCTTCTTTGGCCGCGTCCTCGTCATCAAAATAGGCCACGACCAGATGGATAGTCCTGATTTCTGACATTATTTCTCTCCTGAAAATGATGGCTCCCCTGAAAAAAGGTCTGAGTCAGCAATGACGTTCGGGAAAACAGCAAGAATGGTGGGGTTTCAGCCAGATTTTCTTGGCGAAACCTTGACATTTCTCTTTGCGCCTCGGCGTCTTTGCGTGAGATAAAGCTTTTTTCAGGCGATCCATAATTGCGAATTAAGCCGCATCGGGTGGAACATCGAGTTTTTTTTCGATGATTTCATATTCCTGCATCAAATCAGCGGCTGCCTCGGGACCAAGAAGCTGCAACGCCAATCTCGCCCGCTCCCTATTCCTGAGTTCGAATTTATAATCCTGAGTCCAACGCTCTGAATTGGCGCTGCGCTGCTCCAGGAAGTACTTCCAGTTGTGCATGTAGCTTTTGAACTCGCGACGTAATTTTTCTCGCCACTGCTCCGGGAATCGCGCTTGCGCCTCATCCCACGCCCGCCGGATTTTTTGCAGTCGGCTGCCATCGTTGGGGCCGAGTTCATCCCTATGCGCTTCCAGATATTGAATCCGCTCATACAAGGAGCCCAGCGTCATCTTGGGTTGGCGCGTGCCCAGGGGCGTCTCCACCGAAATCTGCCAGAATAGGCGATCACTGAGCAGATAATCCTCCAACTGATCCGCCATTCGCTCGGCCTCCAGCAACTTGGCGGCCAGCTCGGGCGGCGAATCGGTGGGAGGCAGTTGGTTGACGTCGTGATCCACGCCAAATAGCTTCTTTATCCAGCTCATTATAACCTCCGGTTATCGTTCAAGAATCAGCGTGACGGGCCCGTCGTTGACCAGCGCCACCTGCATGTGAGCGCCAAAGACGCCTGTTTGCACCGATACGCCCTGTTGCCGCAAAGCTGCGACAAAGCGCTCGAACAGGGGCGCAGCCAAGTCGGGGCGGGCGGCATCAACAAAAGAAGGACGGCGGCCTTTACGGGCGTTGGCGTAGAGGGTGAATTGCGAGACGGCCAGCGCCTGGCCGCCCACATCGGCCAGGGCGAGATTGGTCAGGCCCTGATCATCTTCGAAAAGGCGCAGGCCCGCCACCTTTCGGGCCAGCCAGTCGGCTTTGGACTCATCATCGTCATGCGTGACGCCGACCAGGATCAGGTAGCCCGGGCCGATGGCGGCTACCCGCCGATTATCCACAGTAACAGAGGCCTCACTGACTCGCTGAACGACTAATCGCATGATGCATTGGCTCCCCCGCTCATCAATGACGGCGGTGCAGCCGAAAATAGGCCTGGGCCTTTCCCGGCGAATCGAGCAAATACCATTTGTAATAGACGCTCACAAAAAACAAAATCAGCAATTGAAAAAATGTAGGGACCACGGCTGTGAATTGATCCATGTAAAATGTTACCACCTGCAAGACCGTCAGGGCAAGGACGCCCTCAATCAACGCCAGCATCACCCCGAATTTCTCTCGCCGCAACATGATAGCTATCGCAGCAACCAGGGCGACCGCGCCTACAAGGATTTCAAGCCCGGCGTGCACCCATTGCACTACCAATCCCCCGGCGTCCGCCTGCTGCGCCTGAGCGATCATCCACGCCAGCAGATCATCGCGAGTTGCCGTAGGAGAAATAGCCACCCAGGCAAAAAATATCAAGACCGCCAGCGAACTGACCGCATTGATGAGCAACAAGATGATGATGAGCCAACGATGTCTCTGACGCCCGAGCTTATGTATGAGGGCGTTCAATCTGGCGCTGGCCCGCTGCAGCAATGAAGGCTCGTAGTCGGTGAAAGGAACATTGCCCTGAGCGACATATTGCCACAAC
>JALSPL010000234.1 GCA_026985975.1 Anaerolineae bacterium
CCGGCGCTTCGATCTCATCATCGTGGACCCGCCCAGCTTCGCCCGCTCCAAAAGCCAGCTCCCCCGGGCGCTCAAAGCCTATCGGCGGCTCAACGACCTGGCCATGCGCTGCCTGGCTCCGGGCGGGATGCTGGCCGCCAGCAGTTGCACGGCCCAGGTGGGGCCCGATGCCTTTCGGGCCGCGTTGGCCGACGCCGCAGCCGACGCCCGCCGTCAGTTCATCATCCAGCACGATGCCGGGCAGCCCCTGGATCACCCCGTGGCCGTGCATTTTCCCGAAGGCCGCTATCTCAAATTCATGCTGGGCCAGGTGATCGAGCGGGCCTGACACGCCGGGCGGGGGAAGTTGGCGATTGGGAAGAAATGGGAGTATCATTACTTCATCCCTGTAACTGCTCAGGTATGTGCAGGAGAGGCCATAGAAACCATGCACCTTCTGCAAAGAAGCGTCAAACGTCATGCGTCAAACGTCAAAAATGCACTCGCGGCGGGCATCCCATGCAAAGTCATGACGTTTGACGTTTTACGCTTGACGCCTTGGCATCCAGAAGCGTCTGGTTTGAAGCGGAAGTCACGTCCAAACTGGCAACTTTAGCAGTTACAACCCCCTTTCGGTTTTGCTCAAAGCGAGGTTGACTTATGAAGCAGAGACGTATCGTCGGCGCTGTTCCCAATTTTTCCGAAGGCCGCAGGCCCGAAGTGATCCAGGCCATCGTGGACGCTTACAACAGCGTCGAGGGCGCCCGCGTTATCGATTATTCCTCTGATCCCGATCACAATCGTTCGGTGGTCACCATCGTGGGCGAGCCCGAAGCCGTCAGCGAGGCGCTGTTTCGCGGCATCGCCAAAGCCGCCGAGCTCATCGATATGGACCAGCAGCAGGGCGAGCATCCCCGCATCGGCGCCACCGATGTCGTCCCCTTCGTGCCCATCACCGATGTGAGCATGGACGAGGCGGTGGAGATGGCCCGCGCCCTGGCCCGGCGCGTGGGCGATGAGCTGAACATTCCCGTCTATCTCTACGCCAAAGCCGCGGCCCGGCCCGATCGCGTCGTGCTGTCTCATATTCGCAAGGGCGAGTATGAGGGGCTGAAGGCCGATCTGGAGGCGGGCAAAGAGGAGCGTCTGCCTGATTTCGGCCCCCAAAAGCTGGGCAAGGCCGGAGCCACCGTCATCGGCGCCCGCCCGCCCCTCATCGCTTACAATATCTATCTCACCACCGACGACGTCAGCATCGCCAAGAAGATCGCCAGGGCCGTGCGCTATTCCTCAGGCGGGCTGCGCAATATCCAGGCCATGGGCGTGCTGGTGGAAGGCAAGGCTCAGGTCTCCATGAATTTGCTGGATTACACCAAAACCCCCGTCTACCGCGTCACCGAGTTTGTGCGCCGCGAGGCCGCCCGCTACGGCGTCGGCATCCAGAGCGCCGAACTCATCGGCGTCGCGCCCCAGCAGATGCTCATCGACGCCGCCCAGTGGTATCTGCAACTGGATAATCTCACCCCCGAGAGCATCCTCGAAAATTATCTGCACGACTGAGGCCGACGATGTATCTGATTGACGGCCATAATCTCATCGGCCAGGGCCTCATTCCCGGCATCGATTTGCAGCAGGAGGATGATGAGGCCCGGCTGGTAAGGTGGCTGCGCGCCCGGCAGCCCAACTTGCGCAGCAAGATGACCGTCATCTTCGATGGCGGCATTCCCGGCGGCATGTCGCTGGCGCTGTCGGGCGGGGGCGTCACTGTCATCTTTGCCGCCCAGCGCCGCAGCAACGCCGACCGCGTGATCCTGAACCGCGTGCGCAAGGCCGCGCGGCCTCAGGAGATCATCGTCGTCACCAATGATGCGGATTTGCGGGCGCAGGTGCAGCGGGCGGGAGCCAGATTGATGCGCGGGGATGCGTTCATCCGGCGTCTGCAACGCCCGCTCCGCCAGGTCGGTCCCGCCTCGCCCAAAGAAAAGCCCAATCTCTCAAAACAGGAAGTGGATGAGTTTTTGCAAATGTTCGGGGCGGGAGAGGATTGAGAAATCCAGAAAATCCGGCCGATTTCGAGCCAGTCAACACAGCGGATAACATATCGGGCCCGGAGCATTGCTGACAATGAGTTTGTTGGCCATTTTGCGCCGTGTCTCCCAGACTTTCAAGGTCTCGCAGACCTTGAAAGTCTTTATGATTGCAGGTTAGCTGTAGCGCCTGATGATGCGGGCCATTTCCCCTTCGCGCGCCTCCATGTCCTGCGCCAGCTTGAATTTGGAGCGGGCCCGATCCAGGTTATGATTGGGCCGGTGGATGCGGAAATAAACGTCGCCGTTGATGTGGTCGGTGAGAAAACGCATGGCCAGCTCGAAGGTGATGAGCCAGGGGCTGAAGGGCAGCCACGCCAGCTCCTGCTCGGTGAGCACATGCCGGGTTTCGTGCAGATAACCGCGGGCGATGGCGTCGAAGTAGGCCAGATTCAGGCTGACGCGGCTCAAATCCCGCTCATCCTCCGCCCCGTTGCTGGCGCTGGTGTTCACAAAATCGCCGAAATCATAAAGCGCTGAGCCCGGCATTACCGTGTCGAGATCGACGACGCACACAGCCTCGCCCGTCTCATCATCGATGAGCACGTTGTTGAATTTGGTGTCGTTGTGGGTGACGCGGCAGGGCAGCTCCCCCCTGGCCAACGCCGCCGCCACCCGCCCCATCTTCTCCGTCCGGGCCTGGGCCAGGGCGATAAGGTCGCGAACTTCGCTGGCCCGATTGTGCGGATCCGCGGCCACCGCCTGCATCAGCGCCTGGAAGCGTTTGGGCGTGTGATGAAAATCGGGGATGGTCTCGTGCAGCTCCTGTGCCGGAAAATCATCCAGCAGACGCATGAAGCGCCCGAACGCCCGTCCCGCCTGATAGAGCATCTCGGGATTCTCCACCCGGGTGTAAGAGCGGGCGCGATCGATAAAGCGATAGGCCCGCCAGAAATCGCCGTCGGGCGTGGCGTGATAGGTGCGCCCGTCCCGGGTGAGGATCAGTGTCAGGGTTTCGCGGTCGGGGTCGCCTCCCGCCTGTTCGATTTTCCGCCGCAGAAAGGCGGTCACCCGCTGGATGTTGGACATGAGTGCGTCGGGCTGACGGAAGACGTGGTGGTTGATGCGCTGCAAAATGAAGCGCTGCACGCCACCGTTCAGGCCCGCCTGCACCACATAGGTGTCGTTGATATGCCCGACTTTGCACAGGCGCACGTCGGTCACCGCATCGGCAAAGGCGAATTGCTGAAGGGTTTCGTCGGGAAG
>JALSPL010000235.1 GCA_026985975.1 Anaerolineae bacterium
TAAAGTTATGTTTACGTCATTCCGAAGGAGCGCAGCGACTGAGGAATCTCCCCGTCTGCAAACGCGAGATTCTTCGCTCCCGTTGGTCACTCAGAATGACACAGACGTTTTTTCATTCGTATTGGCGTGCAAACGCTCATGATACCTGTTCCGTAAGTAGACTGCGCTCACGCAAAGCTTTTTCAACCGATCCGTTATGCTGATTTGACCGGGATCACCATCTCGTAGGGAAAGTCGGAAAGATTGACGATGGCGCCGGTTGCATCGAAGGCGATGGTGTCCTCGATGCGCACGCCCCAGCCCTCGTCGGGAAAATACAGACCCGGCTCCACCGTGAGCACATGGCCCGCTTGCAACGGCGCTGCCGGACCATAAGCGCTCAGCCGCGGATATTCGTGGATGTCCAGGCCCACGCCATGCCCCAGGCTGTGAATATAGCCTATCGTGGTCTTCGGGTCCGAGCAGATGGTGGGATAATTCATCACCTCGAACAAGTCGCAGGTCATGGTCTGATATTTGGAACCGGGCTCGCCCACGCAAATAGACGCCATCACCTCGTCGAAAACCCGCTTCACATCCAGCCATTTAGCGGCCAGCGCATCGGGGGCGTAGCCCAGAAAGAAAGTGCGGGTGATGTCATGGAAGTAGCCTGTCGTTCGATCCCGCGGGAAAATATCGAAGATGATGGTTTGTCCCAGCCGCACGGGCATGTCGTAGCGTCCGACATTGTGCGGCACGCCTGCATCTCGTCCCTGGCTGAAGATGTGCTCGTGCACATCCTCCAGATTGCGCCGGGCCAGCTCCAGCCGGATGAAGGCCTTGACGTCGCCGATGGTCAGGGGAGCGCCATCCTTTTTGATGAGCGTGTCATCCTGGGCCCGATGCCCGCTCAGGAAATCGAATACGTTGGCGATGATCGCCGTAGTGGCCTTGCCCGCGGCCCGCATCATGTCAATCTCGCGGGCGTCTTTGGTCTGCCGGGCCTGGGCGAAGAGATTGGGCGGCGTTTCTCCCACGACCTGGATTTCGGGCATGGCTTCCTCCAGCGCCGAAAGGAAACGCCAGGCGTAACCCATATCGCTCATGCCATAAAATCCCACCCGACCCTGCACGCCATATTCGGCGAAAATGTCGCGCCATTGCGCCAGTCGGGCCGCCATCAGGTCGTTATGGTTCGTTTTGAGATAACGTCCCATGGGGAAATCGCTCCACAGTCGCACCGGATACCCCGTCGATCGGGCGTTTTCCCGCTCCAGCGCGTTGGAAAAGAGCACTGGGCCGTCCGTTTGGGTGTGCAAATACATGCCATCGCCGAGATGCGCGCCGCCGGTGAGATATGCCAGGTCACTGCTTGTGTCGGTGCCGCCGTAAACGACGATAGCATCCAGCTCGCGGTCAACCATCAATTGCAGAATATCGGATTTCATGAATTTGTTCCTGATGGGAATGGGAATTGTAAGTCTGTTTCAGCGTACATGTCCCTCTGGCGTTTGTCAAATGCCGTGGAACATTTTATCCGCTCGCATCGTTTTGCTGTTAGAATAAGAATGTGATGGCTCCTCATCGCACCACTCTATTTCCGTTCGGAGGTCATTATGCGACGTCCAGTTGTTTCTTTGTTCCTCCTATCCCTCGCCCTGGGCCTGCTGGCCGCCTGCGCTCCGCCTCAACCGAACCCCATAGCCACCCCCACCATCGATCAAACGAAACTCGCCAACCCCGCTTCGAAGTATTGCATCCAGCAAGGGGGCAAGCTGGAGATGCGCAAGGACGAACAGGGCAACGAATACGGCGTCTGCATCTTCGATGATGGCAGTGAGTGTGATGAATGGGCCTTTTTCCGGGGCGAGTGCGGCATGGAACACGCCAAAAATCTGAGTCTGAATGTTGTAGAGGCGGCGAATTTGGGAGACACGGTGCAGATCGACGTGTTGGCTCCCAAAACATCCTCTGTGGATCCGGACGCTTCGCGTGAACCCCGCCAGCCGGGCATGGAAGTGATTCTCAGCATCACCGATCCGGCGGACATCCAGGCGCTGACGTCGCCGCTGGATACGGCGCTGCCACTGGTTCCCCCGTTGCGTTGTCCCGCTTCCTACGAATTACAATTCCATCTCAAGAATGGCGATGTCCAGACCTTCAATCTGGGCTTGTGCGGGCTGTATGGGGATCAGCCCTATTGGCGGAGCATGACCGTGAAGCCGCCCCAGGCTTTTGTCGGCAAGTTCAACGAGCTTTTGAATGCGGCGGGCGTCCCGCACCGGTGAGCGCTTTGGAACAACTGTTTGCGCGCCTGATAGACGCCCTGGAGTCGGGCCGGATTCTGGATGTGACCATGGGGCTGCACTGGACCATGATCACGGCGCGGGTGGGGAATGATGTGCAGGCGGGCCTGGCCGCCACCATGCCCAGCATCGGGCATCATCACCGCGATTGGCCCGATGTGCGTCGGCCGGGGCGTCTGGGCGAGATGGACGCCCGCGAGCTGGCGGCGCTGACGTCATCGCCCAGTCCGGTGGAGCGCAGCATCGGTCTGGCGACCATCAACGCCTTGCTGCCCCGCACGCCCGGACGTTGGGGCGATCTCAACGCCGAGGAGGTCATCGCCGAGGCGGGGGCGGGCAAGACCGTGGTCATGGTGGGCCATTTCCCCTTCGCCGGGCGTCTGCGGCAGCGCGTTGGCGCACTGCACGTACTGGAGCTGGACCCGCGCGGGGATGATCTTCCCGCCGCCCGGACGCCCGAAACCATCCCTCAGGCCGATGTGCTGGCGCTCACCAGCGTCACCCTGCTGAACCACACTTTGCCGGAACTGCTGGCGCTGCGCCGACCCGGAGCGCTGACATTGCTCCTGGGCCCGAGCACGCCCCTTTCTCCTATTCTCTATGATTGGGGCGTGGATATTCTCTCCGGCTCGGTGGTGACGCATCCCGATGCAGTGCGGGCGGGACTCAGTCAGGGCGCGGGATTCCGGCAATTGCACAAAATGGGCGTGCGCCTGGTGACCATGTACCGGGGGTAAAGCCTTGCAATGGGCGAGTTGGCGTGAATCTGCACGGGGCGTTATCTTTTGGCTCTTTTGGATTGCCGGGGGTGCAGCTTGTCAGAAGCCTCTGTCGACCCAAGATGCCGACGAAAAGTGACGAAAGGACGAAGATTGACGAAGAAAAGCGTCATTTTTCGTCAACATTCGTCAATCTTCGTCAGGGAGTTTGAACTGACCCCTGAGATCCAGTTGAGCCTATTTTTTTTCGCCCAGCACAAA
>JALSPL010000236.1 GCA_026985975.1 Anaerolineae bacterium
GCCAGTGATGCAGCAGGGTCTCATCCTGAAACAGGCCGAAAACGGTATTGGTGTTGCCAACGTCAATGGTGAGGAGCATGGGGAAGGGGCTGCACTGGGCGCTGCTTGGAGTCGGTAGTCTGGTAGACGTTCGCTTCGGCGTCATCGGCGCCCGGCGTGGCCACATCATCCGGCGTCTCCGGCGTGTCGCCATTGTCGTCCAGGCCCGGCGGCGGCGGCTGGATGACTTCCTCACACAAGGCCAGGTCCCACACATCCTGCACGGTGCGGGCGAAATGGAACCTGAGCTGTTCTCGCACCTCATCAGGCACGTCTTCCAGATCCAGCTCGTTGTGCTCCGGCAGGATGACGTCGGTCAGGCCCAGGCGATGGGCGGCCAATACTTTTTCGCGCACGCCGCCGATGCGGGTGACCTTGCCCCGCAGGGTGATCTCGCCGGTCATGGCAAAACCTTCGTTGACGCAGCGGCCCGTCACCAAGGATAGCAGAGCGGTGGCGATGGCTGTTCCTGCGGAAGGGCCGTCCTTGGGCTGGGCCCCCGCCGGCACATGCACGTGGATGTCGTGCTGATAAAACCATTCGCCGGAGATGTTGTAGCGATCGGCAGCGCTGCGCACATAACTCAACGCGGTCATGGCCGATTCCTTCATCACATTGCCCAGTTGCCCGGTGAGGGTGAGTCGTCCTTTGCCCGGCATGGCCGCGGCTTCGATGTAAAGCACCTGCCCGCCGAAGGGCGTCCAGGCCAGGCCCGTGGCCACGCCTGGCGCTTTGATCCACTCATGCGCTTCGTCGAAGAATTTGGGACGTCCCAGCCAATCGGCCAGGTTATCCGCGGTGATGCGCACAGGGGCCATCTCGCCGGCGGCCACGCGGGTGGCCACCTTGCGGGCGATGCCGCCGATGCGGCGCTCCAGGTTGCGGACGCCCGCTTCGCGGGTGTATTCGCGAATCATCCGGCAAATGGCCTCATCGTCAAAGTGGATCTCAGCGGGACGCAGGCTGTTCTCCCGGATCTGGCGGGGAATAAGATAGCCTTTGGCGATGGCCACCTTGTCCCGCTCGGTGTAGCTGGAAAGCTCGATGATCTCCATGCGGTCTCGCAGAGGCCCGGGGATGGGATCGAGCCAGTTGGCGGTGGTGATGAAGAAAACCTCCGAGAGATCGAAGGGCACATCCAGATAATGATCGCGAAAATCGCTATTCTGCTCCGGGTCCAGCACCTCCAGCAAGGCGCTGGCAGGATCACCGCGGAAATCCCGGCCCAATTTATCCACCTCGTCCAGCATGAAGACGGGATTACGACTCTCGATGCGACGCAGCGACTGGATGATGCGGCCGGGCATGGAGCCGATGTAGGTGCGACGGAAGCCGCGGATCTCAGCCTCATCGCGAATGCCGCCCAGAGCCAAACGTATGAATTTGCGATTCATGGCGCGGGCGATGCTCAGGCCCAGGCTGGTCTTGCCCACGCCGGGCGGCCCCACAAAGCAGAGGATAACGCCCTCCCGGTCTTTGCGGATGTAATCCACCGGCAGATCATCCGACGGCTCATCATCTTTGCGCTCATGCCGCAGCTTGCGCACCGCCAGAAATTCCAGAATGCGGTCCTTGATGTCATCCAGGCCGTAATGATCTTCGTCCAGCACCTGGCGGGCGTGGGCGATGTCAAGATTGTCATCGGTGCGCCCCTGCCAGGGCAGACTCACCATCCAATCCAGATAGGTTTTGATCACGGAGTATTCGGGCGCCTGGATGGGGATGCGGCGCATACGCTCCAGTTCGCGGCGGGCCTCTTTTTCGGCCTCTGCGGGCATGCCCGTGGCGTCGATGCGCTCCTCCAACTCGTTGATCTCCTCCAATTGGGGATTTTCCTCGCCCAGTTCCCGCTGGATGACCTCCATCTGCTTGTGCAGATAAAAATCGCGCTGCGCTTTCTCCATCTCGCCCTGGGCTTCTTGCTGGATCTTCTGCGCCAGATTGCGGATCTCGACCTCGACCCGCAGCAGATCGTTCAGCAAGCGCAGCTTTTTCTTCAGCGGGTCCTCCTCCAGAATCGCCTGTGCGTCTGCAAGCTTGAGCCCGGCGCTGGAAGCCAGCAGATAGGCCAGTTGGCGTTCCCCCTCCACATTACGGGCGGCCGACTCCATCTCCTCGGGCATCTGCGGCGAGAGAGAGACCAGTTGCGCAAACAGATCTTTTGCAGAGGCGGCCAGGGCCTGCTCCTCCAGATCATTCTCCTCATGATCCGGAATCGGCGTGAATCTGACCTGCAAAAAAGGCTTCCCGTCAGTATATCCATCGATGCGAATCCGTTCGATGCCATGCAGCACCAGCCGCACCGTGCCATCGGGCGAACGCACCATGCGATGGATGCGGGCCATGGTTCCCACCGCATAAATATCCTCCGGGCCCGGCTCTTCCAAATCGGGGTCTTGGCTGGCGGCCAGGGCGATGATCTTCTCATCCCGATCCACCAGATATTCGAGAATGCGCAGAGAGCGGGGCTGACCAACGGTAATGGGCAGCCACATGGTGGGATATAAAATCACCCCGCGCAAAGGCAATAAAGGCAATTCGTCAGGAGCGCCCGGACTGCCGGGCGTCTCGGTCTCTTCATGCAGAGACGCGTTTTCTTCCACCATTACTTCCTCGTTCGGTTCTTCTTGATCGTCGTCTAAAGTGCGGAACTTATCTCGCAGATGTTTGAGCATAGAGCGTATCGCTTTTCCTTTGATTTGGAGTGGGCATCCTTTTAATCTTAGCATGAATTGGGCGCTATTGGGAATTAAAACGGCTTCTCTATTTCTTGAATTCCATCATTTTATGATACGCTTTTGTCAGATTTTCTTTCTCACAGCAACCATCAACAACAGATATCGAATGATGACGCCGTCTTTCCATGGGACTTTCATTGCTTTTTGCGTTTTCGATATCTGGCATCCGACATTTGGCACTCTAATGCAACGAGGTTTGCTATGGCAGCAAATGATCGCAAATTCATTGTCTTTATCGGCCCGCCCGGATCTGGCAAGGGGACGCAGGCCCAGATCATCAAAGAAAGGCTGGGATTGCCGCATGTGGCGACAGGGGATCTTTTTCGTTACAATCTGAAAAATCAGACGGAATTGGGTTTGCTGGCCAAGAAGTACATGGACGCAGGCGAACTCGTGCCCGATGAGGTTACGATCCGCATGGTCGCAGAGCGGTTGATGCGGGAGGACTGCGCCAGAGGCGCTCTGCTGGATGGATTTCCCCGCAATCTCAAACAGGCGGTGGCGCTGGATGAGATACTGGCTCCCTACGGTGGCGTCACCGTGGCTCCGCTCTTCGAGGTGGATGACGAGGTCGTGGTAGAGCGCATCTCCGGCCGCCGCATCTGTCGAAAGTGTGGCGCCGTCTACCACGTCAAATTCAATCCGCCCAAACATGAGGGCGTCTGCGACATCTGTGGCGGCGAGCTGTATCAACGGGACGACGACAGGCCCGAAACCGTGAAGACCCGGCTTTTCGTTTATTACAAGCAGACCGCGCCCATTATCGGCTACTACTTCTGTCGCGGCATTCTGGTGGACATCAACGCCATGCAGCCGGTGGAGGATGTGACCCGGGATTTGATGGCGACGCTGAAAAAGCGCGGTCTCTCCGACTGACCGTTTGCAGGGAGTCATCCGCCGGATGGTTGCACGCCCGCGGGCGCAACGCCTGCCGCAACGGCCCGACGCCGCTCATTTTCCCGCGCTCACGGGGGAACTGAGGGAGGCCGCCTCGCCCGTGGCCGCGCCGAGCCGGTGCTGGGGGTGTACGCCAAGGCTCACGACATGGACGCGATGCAACGCTTGCTGACGGAAGGCGGGCGTCTGGCGGAAATCGCCCAGCGGGCCATGGTCTGACGCCACATCGTCGAGATAATCGCTTAGGCTGTCCTTGATAACCCCAACCTGACAGGCCTCACACCTCCTCCTCAGCCTTCGCCCTCTTTCCGAATAGCCTCGACAAGTTCTTCGATCTCTCGAATCAATACAGGCAAATTGGGGCGATCGAAACCTATCTCCGGAGCGGGAATACGGTTATGTTTGATGTCGGGGGGGATATGTTTGTGATGAGGATATGTCGCGGCCAAAGTGGGATCGCGGGGATGAGGAAAGTCATCATACCAGTATAATCGCTCTGATCCACGATAAACTTCATAACCATATGCCGTGATCAAACCTGCATCAAAGTCCAACTCTTCTCGCATTCGCAGCCTGACGCCGCAAGAAAAGAAAACTTCCCCTTCTGCTGCGCCTGTGTAAGGGCCTTCCGACCAAACGACAACAGTCGAGCAATGAACAGTCGAGCGGTCGAATAACTGCGCTACAAAATGGCTATAATCGACAAGAGAACGAAGCGGAGCATCATCCATTGTCAATAGGCCGGTTGAAGTCGCAAAATCTTCTCAACGCCACGTTGCTGAATCTGTTTGGCATAGGCCTGTTTTCGTCGCAGCCAGGTTTCATAGATACCTTTCCATCGACTGAAATCTGCACGAGTCTCATCATAGGCATCGTAGTCTGCCAATTGGCCCGCCATAAGCGCATCGTAGAAATCAGCGCTGAGGATGCCGTACTTTTCCTCATAGAGGGAAAGTCGTCGCTCAAGCAGTTTCATTTCAATGACCAATTCTTGGGTGTTCATCATTACCTCCTTGCTTAACGTTACCATCAATCAGCGAGTGATGCAAGTCATCTGAAAATTCATTCAAATGCTAACCCAGAATCCCCCGCCCGCGCATCATGCCCGCGGGCAGGGCCTCCAATGCCGCAGTTGGCTGCGGCTCCTGCACACCTGCCTACTGCACCCTGCTCACTGATTTACTGTTCACTGCCACACCCGTCCGCTGCATCCACTTGGGGCGCACGTGCCAGAAGCGGGGCAGGGCCGCGTCCCAGTCGGCCAGCAACTCCGCGGCCAGGGGGCTTTGCGTGTGCGCCAGATGCGCCTCCACCATCTTGCGCAGGG
The DNA here is from genome assembly GCA_026985975.1 of Anaerolineae bacterium. Lineage (GTDB taxonomy): Bacteria > Chloroflexota > Anaerolineae > J102 > J102 > M2005. The sequence continues at coordinate 5,002 of JALSPL010000236.1, forward strand.
TGACGCGGGCGGTTTCATCCTCCACCCGGGTGGCGTAAACCAGCTCATCATTGAGGCGGGGCAAAAATTGGGGATGGCGGGCGTCGTCCAGCACAAAAGCCTGGCCGCCGGTCATGCCGGCGCCGAAGTTGTAGCCGGTGGGACCCAGCACCACCACCACGCCCCCGGTCATATACTCGCAACCGTGCCCGTCCACGCCCTCCACCACCGCGTGGGCGCGGCTGTTGCGCACTGCAAAACGCTCGCCCGCCCGGCCCGCGGCGAACAGCGCCCCGCCCGTGGCCCCATACAAGCAGGTGTTGCCGACGATGTAGCTCTCCCGCCAGGAGAAACTGACGTCATCCTCGGGCCGCAGGGCGATGACGCCCCCGGCCAGGCCCTTGCCCACATAATCGTTGGCCTCGCCGATGAGGGTGAACTTGACGCCCTGGATGAGGAATGCGCCGAATGACTGGCCGGCGCTGCCGCGGAAAGTGACGTTGATAGCGTCCCGGGGCAGCGAAGTGTAGCCCAACTGCGTCAGCCGCCCGCTGAGCCGGGCCCCCACCGTGCGGTCGGTGTTGTAGATGGGGAATTCCCGGTGCATGGGGATTTTATCCAGAGCCAGCGCCGCCAGCGCCGCCTCGGCCACCCGATTGCCCAGCGCGTTGGGCGCATCGTAATCGGGCCAGAAGCGGAAATGTCGGGGACTTTGCGGCGCGGGCTGGGCCAGCAACGGGCTCAGATCCAGCGCATCCAGGGCCGCGTCGCCGGTGCGCTTCTGCGCCAGCAGATCGGTGCGGCCGATGAGATCATCCAACTTGTGATAGCCCATCGCCGCCAGCAGCTCCCGCACCTCCTGGGCGATGAAAGTCATCATAGCCATCACATGCTCCGGCTTGCCCGGGAATTTGGCCCGCAGTTTGGGATTTTGCGAAGCAACGCCCACAGGACAGGTGTTGCGATGGCACACCCGGGCCATGATGCAGCCTTCTGCGATCATCGCCAGCGTGCCGAAGGAAAACTCATCCGCGCCCAGCAACGCCGCCATCACCACGTCGCGGCCGCTGCGGATGCCGCCGTCCGTGCGCAAAATCACCCGATCCCGCAGGCCATTTTGGCGCAGGGCCTGCTGGGCCTCGGCCAGACCGATCTCCCAGGGCACGCCCGCATGCTTGATGGAAGTGAGAGGCGAGGCGCCGGTGCCGCCATTGCTGCCCGAAATGAGGATGCTGTTGGCCCGGCCCTTGGCCACGCCCGCGGCCACCGCACCCACCCCCGCCTGCGCCACCAGCTTCACCGAGATGTTGGCCTCGGGGTTGATCTGGCGCAGGTCGTAGATGAGCTGCGAAAGGTCCTCGATGGAATAAATATCGTGATGGGGCGGCGGCGAGATCAACGGCACGCCCGGCGTGGTCAGGCGGATGGACGCGATGAGGTCGGTGACCTTGTGTCCGGGCAGATGCCCGCCCTCGCCCGGTTTCGAGCCCTGGGCCATCTTGATCTGCAACTCCCGGGCCGAGATGAGATAGGCCGGGGTGACGCCAAAGCGCCCCGACGCCACCTGTTTGACCGCGCTGTTGGCCTCCGTGCCCAGACGGGCCGGGTCTTCGCCCCCCTCGCCGCTGTTGGAGGCCGCGCCCAGGCGGTTCATGGCGATGGCCAGCACTTTATGCGCCTCGGGGCTGAGCGCGCCCATAGACATAGCCGCGGTGCTGAAGCGCCGCACAATATCCGCCACCGGCTCCACCTCCTCCACCGGGATGGGCTTACGGTCGGGCAGGATGGTAAGCAGATCGCGCAGATCCGTAGCCGGTTTTTCGGCCAGACGCTGGCTGTACTGGCGATACAGCGCATAGGCCTCATCGAAACGCCCGTCCAGCGACTCGGGCATCCGCACCGCCCGGTGCAGAATGTCGATGACCTCGGGCGTCAGCGCATGCACCTCGCCCTGGCGTCGATATTTGAACTGGCCCCAATGTTCCAGCTTCTCGACAGGCGAGCGGTAAGCCAGATGATGGCGATAAAAGACATCGCTGGCCAGCTTCTCGAAGCCAATGCCTCCTAGACGACTGGGCGCGCCCGCAAAACAGCGATCCACCACCTCATCACTCAGGCCGATGATCTCGAAAATCTGGGCCCCACAATAGCTCTCCACCGTGCTGATGCCCATCTTGGACATGATCTTCAGCAGGCCCATCTCCAGGGCTTGCAGATAATTCTTGCGGGCCAGTTCCGGCTCGGTCACGCCCTTCAGGCGACCATCCGTGGCCAGATGCGCCACCGTATCCAGAGCCAGCCAGGGGTGCACAGCGTTGGCCCCGAAGCCGATGAGGGTGGCCAGGCGATGCACGCTGACCACATCCCCCGCCTCCACCAGAATCCCGCCCCGGGTGCGCAGACCCTGACGGATGAGATGATGATGCACCGCGCCCACGGCCAGCAGCGCCGGAATCGGCGCCCGGGTGGGCCCGATATTGCGGTCGGAGAGCAGCAACAGGTTGTGCCCGTTAGTGAGCGCCTCCTCAGCCTCCTGGCAGATGCGATCCAGGCCCGCGGTCAGGCCCGCCTCGCCTTCCACCACCGGAAAGGTGATGTCGATTTCCACCAGCGAGAAGGGCAGACCGTCGTGCGCGTCATCAAAGCGGGTGGTGCGATCGCGGCGCAACTGCCGCAGCAGCCCCAGGGTCTCCGCATCCAACACCGGGGTTTTCAGCCCGATGAGCCGGGCGTGGCGGGGCGTCTCCTCGAAGATATTACGCCGCGCGCCCAGCAGCATATTCAGCGACATCACCGTCTTCTCCCGCAGCGGATCGATGGGCGGGTTGGTCACCTCGGCAAAGCGCTGGTAGAAATAATGGTAGAGGGGCCGGGGCAGATGCGACATCACCGCCGGGGGCGTGTCATCTCCCATAGCGCCCGTGGGCTCCTTGCCGCCGATGGCCATGGGCTTGAGCATGGCGCTGACCGACTCCACCGTGTGCCCGAAGGCCTGCTCCAGAGGCATGAGATCGGGAACGCCTGTGTCCGCTGGATCGAACAGCACGCCCTCCTCATACACCGGGGCCTGAGGCTGACTGCCGGCGCCGGCCAGGCCCTGGGCGCTGCGGCGGATGGCCCGGGCCAATTCATCGATTTGATAAAAATTGGTCTTGTTCCACTGAGCGTAGGGGCGACGACGGCTGACCTCGGCCTTGGTCTCGCCGTTCAGCAGCAGCCGACCGCGATAGATGTCCACCAGCAGCATCTGTCCTGCGCCCAGCTTGCCCCGCCGCACCACCTGCTTGGCGGGGATGGGAACCACGCCCACCTCGGAGCTGGCGATGAGCAGGCCGTCGGCTGTGCGTTCATAGCGCAGGGGACGCAGGCCGTTGCGGTCCAGCGAGGCTCCGGCCACCCGGCCATCGGTGAAGACCAGGGCCGCGGGCCCATCCCACGGCTCCGATAGCGCCGCATGATAGCGATAAAAAGCCCGCACCTCGGGCGGCATGGCCACCATGTTCTCCCAGGCTTCGGGCGTCAGCATCATCACCGCGTGGCGCAACTCTCGGCCATTGCGCACCAGGGCCTCCACCGCGTTGTCCAGCATGGCGCTGTCCGAGCCTCTCTCATCCAGGATGGGGATAATCGCCTTGCCCCAGGCGTCATGCTTCAGCCCGCCCTCCCGGGCCCGCATCCAGTTGACATTACCCTGGATGGTGTTGATCTCACCGTTGTGCCCCAGCAGGCGAAAGGGCTGAGCCCGGCGCCAGGTGGGCACAGTGTTGGTGGCGTAGCGCTGATGATAGAGCACGATGGCGCTGCGATAATCGGCATCGGCCAGGTCGGGATAGAAATTGGTGAGCTGCGAGCCCAGCATCAGTCCTTTGTAGACGATGGTGCGACTGGAAAAGGAGGGGATGTAGATGTCCAGCCCGGCGGCGTCGAACTCTCGCTCGATGGCCTTGCGGGCCAGAAACAGCGTCTTTTCAAAAGGCTCGTTGCGGTCCAAAAAATCGGGTCGGGTGATGAAAACCTGCCAGATCTCGGGCCGGGAGGAGGCGGCCACCGCGCCCAGGGCGTAGACGTTGATGGGAACCTGTCGCCACACCAGCAGGGGCAATCCCAGCAGATCCAGTTCCGCGGCCACGATGCGCTGCCAGCGCTCGGTTTCCAGTCCGGCCGGGACGAAGAACGCGCCCGCGGCCAGATCGCCGTACTTCATCTGCGGCAATCCCAGCAGCCTGCCAAAAAAGCGCACCGGGATCTGCGTCAGCAGGCCCGCGCCATCTCCTGTGCCCGAATCCGCGGCCACGCCCCCGCGATGCTCCATGCCCGCCAGCGCGTCCACCGCCAGAGTGACGATGTCGTGACTGCGGCGGCCAGGGATATCGGCGATGAGACCAATGCCGCAGGAATCGCGGTCGAAGACAGATTGATGCAGGGGAGAGAAGCTGGCGCTGGGTTTGGACATGGTTGCCTCCGGGAGTGAAGAATCAATGGCTGATGATTAAAGCTGTCCGCCAGGATATCCAGCCGAGAACCACTTTAATCATTCATCATAAGTCATCAGATACAAAAACGCCCCTGGTCGGTGATGCCGGGCCAGGGGCGACGTTGCCGTGTCGATATGAGATTGCGTGCATTTTATCACGCGATGCCGAGATTGCCAAGTCGTGTAGATTGGCGTACATTTAAGCCGGTTGAATGTGTTTATACTGCGATCATTTTGAGAGCAGTCGCCATGAGCGGCTGCCCGTTGATAGCGATGAAAATGGACACACCCTTTTGAAACGCACCTCATTGCAAACGCCTTCTGTCGAACCTTCCTCCTTTGTGATAAAATGCTTTGTAGACGACATCAATAATATAGCGCCCTGTATGATGCCTGATCTTTTTTGTCTCTTCGCAGCCCTGCCATGCCTGGCATCAAAAAACATAAGGATTCAATCAAATGAAAAAAAGCTTTCAGGAAGGTAAAAAATACCGGAACCGACAGGGAGAATATGAGGTCATCAGCATTGATGGATCACAAATGGTGATTCGGTATTCAAGTGGCGGCATCGTCAAAACGACAGTGGAACTTCAGTCTCGCATTCAGAAAAACCTCCAGGCGGAGGAAATGTTGGGACAGCCGGAAGGAAAATCGCCATCTTCGCGCCGACGTAGTGGGAAAAAACGCAAAAAGGCCGTAAAGAACTCCGATTTTCAGGGCTTGCAAGAGAACGATTTCCAGAAAGGCGTGGTCGGCACATCATGGCGGGCCAGAAAAAGCCTTGGCGGGTTGCTGGCCCGGACGATGTCAGAAATCACCGGCCAGTCTTTCCAGTCCTATGCGATTTATCGGCGCGCCATGGTCCACATCGTTCGCGCAAACGATTATGACAAGAAAACAAAGTGGCGGAAGGCCAAGTTTATGTTAGAGTTAAGTCCGGAAGGCGCAGAATATGGTTTCTACATCGAGAAAAATAACGGCTCGATGGATGACTCCTGGCATTGGCCCGCCTTTCTTAATGCTCTGGAAAACGACCCGCAGCTTTCGCAGAAAATTATGGATGCCATGCGCCAACTGAACCTGAGTTGGAAAATTACTGAGAGTGATGCGAGTGAAAGTGACATCATTCTCTCGACTACAAAGGTGAAAACATCGCCGACGGGGCTGATTTGGACATGTGGAGATGAAGGACAGGAAGAAATCGATTGGCCAACTTTTGTTCAGCGGCTGCGCGATCTCGATGCGGAAAATTGGCATGATCTTTCTCTCTACGCCTGGATGCCGAAAAATCAAGCGATTGATGCTGGCGTTCATTTTGCCGGTGCAGTGACAAAGGTCTATCGGGCATTGCTTTCCCTGTACGATGCCAGCGCGACGCGTTCAGTCTGACACGCACCGCTACAGCGCTCGAATGTATCCGCCATTGCGGAGGTGGGGGATTGTTCTTCGTGATAAAATAAGGGCATGAGCGCCTCATCTCAGCCCGTCGCCCGCATTATGCGCCTGCGCACGCGCCTGCCCCTGGCCGCGCTGGGCTTTCTCGCCATCGCCCAGCTCACCAGCCCGGCCCGGCCGTGGATGATCCTGCTCACGGGCCTGGGCCTGACCCTGCTCATCTCGTGGCTGTGGGCCCGGGCCATACGGGATAAAGTTAGCGCCAGTCGTCGCAGCACCGGGGCCTGGGTGGTGGTGGGCGACGTCATCGTCGAGCATTTCGAGCTGCGCAACGAGAGCATCTTGCCGGTGCTGTGGGCGGAGATGGCCGATTTCTCCGATGTGCCGGGCTATGCCATCGGGCGGGTGGCGGCTGTGGGGGGACAGGGCGCGTTTGCCTGGCAGACCGAGGGCGTCTGCACCCGCCGCGGGGTCTTCACCCTGGGCCCGTGGGAGCTGCGCCTGAGCGATCCCCTGGGCCTGTTCGATGTCACCATCCGCTATCCCGAGGCCCGCTCGCTACTGGTGTATCCCCGCATCATGCGTCTGCCCGAATTCCCCCTGCCCCATGGTCGCAGCAGCGGCCGCGCGTCCCGTCGCCGCCGCGCCCCCATCCAGGCGGATCAGGTGGTGACCGCGCGCCCCTGGCAGCCCGGCGACAGCCTGCGCCTGGTGCACTGGAAGCAGACCGCACACCGGAACAAGATCATGATCAAGCAGTTCGAGCAGGAGCCAGCAGGGGACATCTGGCTGATGCTGGACCTGGACGCGGCGGTGCAGGCGGGCGAAGGGCAAGAGAGCACGCTGGAGTACGGCGTCATTCTGGCTGCGTCCCTGACCGCCAAACATCTCAATGAAAATCGGGCCGTGGGCCTGATCGCCCTGGGCCAGGAGCGCGCGGTGATCCCGCCGCAGCCGGGCCGGGATCAGCTCTGGCGCATTCTCTACGCCCTGGCCCATGCCGAGGCCTCGCCCGATTGGCCTCTGCAACGGGCGTTGCTGCACATCCGACCCGACCTGGGCCGCGGCCGCACCCTCATCCTCATCACGCCGTCTGCGGGTGACCTTCGAGGTCTGCGAGACCTCGAAGGTCTGGGCGCGACATGGCCCGCGGACTTGCTCGATCTCCAGCGTCAGGACATCGCCGCCGCGGTCATCCTGCTGGACGCGGCCTCCTTCCGGGGTGAAACCAGCGCCGCCCTGCCCGCGCTGCAAGACCTGCTGGCCGATCACGGCGTTCCCGTCTCGGTCATCGAAAAAGGCTATCCCTTCCGCCCGTTGGTCACCATCCGCCGCAAGCGCAAAGTGCTGAAAACCCTGCCCGGTTTTGGCCGCGTGGTGGAGATAGAAGTGGAGGAGGAGGTCTGATGGACGGCTGGCTGGGACGGATGCTGGCGAGGCTGCTGCGTCGGCTGCGCCCGCGCGAGGGCTGGGGCGTGCTGCTGAGCCTGGTCGCGGCCCTGCTGGCCCTGGCCGCGGCCGTGGACGCCACCGGCTGGCTCACCCGTTATCTCGATCCCTACACGCCCGTGCTGCTGGGGATGCTGGTGGGATTGTTCTTTGCCCGCAAACTGCGTCGCGAGATCGTCGCTTTTCTGCTGGCGGCGCTGCTGGGTGCGGGCCTGGCCGTCGTTGCCGCCGCACTAGACTTTCAAGGTCTGCGAGACCTTGAAAGTCTGCGCCTGCAACTGGCTGCTTTCTGGCGGATCATCGTGGACAGCGCGGCCGCGGGCGGTTCAGCGCCCATCCATCCCCGCTTACTGAGCGCCGTCTTCTTCTTTACGTTGTGGCTGAGCGCCGTCTGGGCG
>JALSPL010000237.1 GCA_026985975.1 Anaerolineae bacterium
AGCGCCTTACTCAAATGCGACGTATCGCCACTACTGAACACTGTAACTGCTTACTGATTACTGGATACTGCACTTATAATGTCGGACAAAGACGCAAGAACGCCTCCAACTCGTTTAGGACGCACCCAATTCGTTTCCCCGTTTCCCCTTTCTCTTCATTCTGAGGCGCTCCCATGACAGACTCTCTCATCGCCAACACGCCTTTGGCCGAAACCGCAGCCGCCCTGCGCGGCGGCGCACTGGACTTGTTCGACTATCTCGACGCGCTCTTCGCCCGCCAGGAGTGGGTGGAGCCCCAGGTGCAGGCCTTTGTGCCCGAACCCGACCGCCGCGGCCGGGTCATGGCCGAGGCCCGCGCCCTGCTGGAGCGCTACCCCCGGCCCGGCCGGCGCCCGCCCCTGTTCGGCATCCCCATCGGCGTCAAGGATATCTTCCACGCTGCGGGCCTGCCCACCCGCGCCGGCTCCAACCTGCCGCCCGATGAATTGACCGGGCCCGAGGCTGCGGTGGTTAGCGCCTTCAAGCAGGCCGGAGCCCTGGTCATGGGCAAGACCGTGACCACCGAGTTCGCCTATTTCGAGCCGGGCCCCACGCGCAATCCCCACAATCTCGACCACACGCCCGGCGGCTCCAGCAGCGGTTCTGCGGCCGCGGTGGCCGCGGGCCTGGTTCCCCTGGCCATCGGCACCCAGACCATCGGCTCGGTCATCCGCCCCGCCGCGTTTTGCGGCATCGTCGGCTACAAACCCAGCTACAACCGCATCGATCCCGCGGGCCTGCTCTTCTTCTCCCGTTCCGCCGATCATGTGGGGCTGTTCACTCAGGATGTGGCGGGTATGAGATTGGCCGCATCGGTGGTCTGCAATGGCTGGGATAAAAGCGCCGAAGTGGTGCGCAAGCCGGTGTTGGCTATCCCCTCGGGCCCCTATCTGGCCCAGGCCAGCGACGAAGCCCTGGCTGCGTTCTCCGCCCAGACGGACGCGCTACGCGCGGCGGGCTACGAGATCAAGGAAATCCCCCTGTTCCAGAACATCGCGGACATCAATCGCATTCACCGCCAGCTCATCGCGGCCGAGTTTGCTCAGGAGCACGCCCGCTGGTATTCGCAATTCAAGGACCTGTACCGTCCCCGCACCGCCGCTCTCATCGAGGAGGGCATGGCCGTGGACCCCGATGATGTGGCCGACGCCCGCGACCTGCAACGCCTGCTGCGAGAAGAGGTGCTGCACATCATGGATGTGAACGACGTGGATATGTGGATTGCCCCGGCCGCGCCCGGCCCCGCGCCCGCGGGCCTGAACAGCACCGGCGATCCCATCATGAATCTGCCCTGGACCTTCCTGGGCCTGCCCGCAGTGACCGTGCCCGCGGCCAAAGCCGCCAACGGCCTGCCCCTGGGCCTGCAAATGATCGGCTCCTGGATGATGGACGAGGAGATGCTGGCCTGGGCCGAGCCGGTGCAGGCGCTGTTTTGAAAATAGACGGAAGACCGGAGACCGGAGACCGAAAGCGTCCGTGAGCCGTCCTCCGTCCTCGGTCTCCGGTCATTTTCATCGGTATCGACGGGCAGCCTCCCGTGTCGCCTGTTCCGAAAATAAACGTTGGCGCCGTTTGCAGAGACGCTCTCGAAGCCAATGTTGGCCTGGCGCTCAGCTACGTCATGCGTAAAACGTAAAACGTGATGATCTTACGCATTACGTTTTACGCATGACGTTTTACGGGCTCGATTCACGTCGTTTCGTCAGGAGGACTTGCTGGCTCATCATCCTCAGGCTGCGCGCCATTCTCCTCCATCGCCTCCGCATCCATCGCCTCCGCCTCCTCCGGCTCCAGCAAAGGCGTGGCGATGCCTTCTTCGATAGCATTGATGGCCTCTTCTTCGTGGTCCTCGGGCATGGTGGCGTGCACGCGGATGCGGCGGAATTGTTTGCCGTTGGCCACGGTGACCACCATGTCAAAATTCACATCCTTGGGAATCAGGCCGAAATCCTGCATGGTCCAGATGGTGGTGATGCGGTCGGAGAGGTTGGGCCACTGATTTTTGGCCCAGCGATAGCGCTGGCGGCTGAACTGCCAGGTTTCTTCGGGCTGACGCACCGGCTTGAACGCCTGATACTCCTTCCAGATTTCTTCATGCGGGGTGAGCGGGAAGAGGATATCGATCATGGCTTGCTGCACCACTTCGGGCCCGCGGCCGGTCTCGGAGGACACCCAGTTGACATGATAATTATGGATGAACATGAAGATGCCGTAGTGCGAATAATCCTCGATGCGGCGCAGGATTTTCTCTTTCTGGGAGTAGGCCCGCTCGTAGGCTTCCTCCATGATTAGATTGGGCTCTTCGATGCGCTCGTGATGTTCATCTTTGTGCTCGAAAATGTCGGGGTCCAGATGATAAAGGTAGATCACCAGACGATGGATGCGGCTATCCCCGACATTGAATTTCACCAGTCTGCCTTCGGCGATGAGGTCTTCCACCGCATCGGCCACGCCCCGCTGCCGGGCCTGCTCGATGGCCCGTTCGATGCCCGATCGCGGCTTGACTTTTTCAGCTCCAGCCACGATTTTGTCGATGAGCGCCCGCACATCCTGCTTGTGAATGCCGCCATTGGCGACGAAAAGTTGGAACAGCGTCAGCGCCACGCCCACAATCGAAACGGCGATCAGCGCATGAGTCTTCTCGGCCACCAGCACAGCGCCCATGAAATAGCTGGCGAACATGCCGCGAGCCCCGGCAAATCTCAGCGTTCTGGCTTCGGCCGACCCGGGCTCGATATTTTTCTTCTGCAGCACATCATTGCGCACAAAGAAAACCGCAGTGCTGGTGATCATAAAGGCGCTGACGAAGCCGAACGCGTAATAACTTTCCACCACCACCACTTGCCTGATGATGGGGATGAGGAATGCTGACACCGCCCAGATGATGGCGATGCCCACGCGATCGTCGTGCAGGAAATTGGGCATGCGTCCCAATCGAGCTGCATTGGCGGCCACCGCGGCGCCGCCCACATAGCCGCCGCCCTGCGCCAGCAACAGAATAAAAGCCATGAGCGTACCGGCAATGAAGAGGAATGTGGCGCCCAGGGTGCCGGCCAACGAATTGGTAATGGCCTTGGAGACGGCAATGTCATACGAAACGTTTTCGACAAATTGATCGTGGTCCATGGACGGCGGTTCCGGCGGCTTTGTTTTGCCGCCCAGAATCCCCTCGAAAGGATGGGATAGCTGCTCCTCGGCGAAAAGCGCTTCGGCCGCCAGCTTGTC
>JALSPL010000238.1 GCA_026985975.1 Anaerolineae bacterium
TGATCTTCGCCGGAGACGCCTACAAGACCCGCAATCCCAACTCCACCTATCGCCGCGAGTTTGCCTGGCGCATCAAGCAGATAGCGGATAAAGGCATTCCGGTGGTGATGGTTCCGGGGAATCATGATCTGCCCGCCGCGCCCAATCGGGCCTCGACCATCGAGATCTTCGACACCCTGCGCGTGCCCAATATCCATGTGCTGGATCACGCCAGCGGCGTTACGATCATCGAGACCCGCCGCGGCGCGCCCATCCAGATCGCGCCCGTTCCCTATCCCTACATCGCTGAGCTGACCAGCCAGGAGGCGTATCGGACGGTGAGCCTGGAGAAGCTGGATCGCATCATCACCGAAAAGCTGGACGCAATTATCCAGGGATTCGCCGAGGACGCGCGCCAGCGGCCCGACATCCCTGCGGTGCTGGTGGGGCATTTTTCGGTGGATGAGGCCCGCGCCGGATCGGAGCGCAACATCATGGTGGGCCGAGATGTGATGGTCTCGCGTTCGGTTCTGGTGGATGATGTTTGGGATTATGTGGCGCTGGGGCATATTCACAAGCATCAGGATTTGAACGAAAACGCCCAGCCGCCCGTGGTCTACAGCGGCAGCCTTTCTCGCATCGATTTTGGCGAGGAGCGAGAGCCCAAGGGCTGGGTGATGGTGGAGCTGATCAAAGATCGGGCCGATTATCAATTCATCCCGCATTATCATCGCCCGGCCCGTCGTTTTGTGACGCTGGATTGCGATTGCCGCAAGAAGGATGAGCCCATGGAGGCCCTGTTGAAGCTGATCCGGCGGCGGGAAGAGGAGGGGATCATCGAAGACGCCATCGTGCGGCTGCGACTGCGACTGCACGCCCGCCAGGATGCGTTGATCAACGAGCGCAAGATCAGGGCGGCGCTGGCGGACGCGTTCACTGTGGCGGGCGTCATCAAGGAGATCGACTGGGGCGTGCGTAGTCGGCTGGGGGCTATCAGTGTGGAAAGCATGACGCCGCTGGAGCTGCTGGATCGCTATCTGGAGATCACCGGCGTCCAGGATGAGGAAAAAAAGGCGCTCATGACCGAGGCCCAGACTATCATCAGCGAGAGCATCAGTTGAGCCGGACGGCGTGACCAACGCCATCGGGCATTGTTTCATTTTTTCCTTTGCAAAGGAGCAAATATCATGGAAATCACCGGCAAAACAGCATTGATTGCGGGCGGCGCATCCGGTTTGGGCGAGGCCACGGCCCGGATGTTGCATCAGAAAGGCGCGTATGTGGTCGTTTTTGATCTGAACGGCGAGCGGGGACAGTTGTTGCTGGAGGAGCTGGGCGCTGAGCGCTGCATCTTTGTGCAGGGCAGCGTCACCGAGGAGGCGGATGTGCAGCGGGCGGTGGACGCAGCCAAAGAGAATTTCGACGCTTTGCACATTGCGATCAACACCGCCGGCATCGCCACGCCCGGGCGCATTTTGGGCAAGCGCGGACCTTTGGCCCTGGATGTTTTTTCAAAAGTCATCGCCGTCAATCTCATCGGCACATTCAATGTGATGCGGCTGGCGGCCGCGGCCATGCAGGGCAATGAGCCCTTGCGCGACGGCGAGCGAGGCGTGATCATCAACACGGCCTCCATCGCCGCGTTCGAGGGACAGATTGGGCAGGCTGCTTACGCTGCGTCCAAGGGGGGCGTGGCGGGGCTGACGCTGCCCGCGGCCCGAGATCTGGCCAAATGGGGCATTCGCGTGGTCACCATCGCCCCGGGCCTGTTCGATACGCCGCTGCTGGCGGGCCTGCCCGAGACGGTGCGCGTCGATCTGGGCCGCCAGGTTCCCTTCCCCTCCCGACTGGGCCAGCCGCCCGAATACGCGTTTCTGGTTCAGCATATCATCGAAAACGTCATGCTCAACGGCGAAATCATCCGCCTGGATGGCGCGCTGCGCATGGGCCCGCGATAGGACTGGAAGGCGACAACAGGCGTTTCGACACAAAATCACGATGTTTGACGCTTCAGGAAAGGTCAGTGATTGCCCAAAATTCATATATTCTCCAAATATTTTTCGGTTACAATGAAGTCGATCATACTCTGCACTGCCGCACAAGGAGGAAACAATGACGCAAACCGTTGCTGAGAAACTGGCTGCCATCGCCCGGAATCGTTCGCAAAGTGAGGATGACCGCACAACAGCCATTCATGCCATGGGGCGGCTTCCTGCCGGCGAGTCGATTCCACACCTCATCGCGTTAATGAAAGATGATTCGTTGGCGGTGCGCTGGGCGGCCGCCACAACCTTGCGCAAATATGGGCGAGATATGCTGGAGCCATTACTGCGCGCCCTGGCGACCCAGCCAGCCGATCATCATTTTTATGAGAGCGCCCATCATGCCCTCACCCGTTTTGGGGACCCCGCCATCGAGACGATCCTGGCTCCGGTGCTGGAGGCGCTGATGCAATCAGGCGCGGCTGCAGCGGTTCCCGCCGCTGCCATGGAGGCGTTGGAAAAATTGCAGTCACCCTCATAAACGCTGAGCCAGTTTACGTCCCCGGTCGCTTTCAGCACTCATCATTTGCACAATCCCTCGTCCTGAGGGATTTTTGTTGGCCCGCCCCATTCATTGCTACCCGGTCGCGGCTTCGCTCTGTTTCCCCTCCACCGCATCCAGGATCACGACAACGTCCTCGCCCACCTCGATGCCCAATTTTTGACGCAACCGGGCGTTGATCATGATGAAATGACGCCCATCGCCGGTGGGGAAGGCCGAGCCATTGTAATCGCCGCCGTTGATGGTGCCCTTTACTTTGATGCGGGCGCGGTTATGCAGTTCAGCGCTGATAAAACGCGGAAATTCAACGCAGTAATAGTTGCCCCTGCGCACCAACGGGCCGAGAAAATGAATATCCGCCATTTTGCAACTCCGGGCCTTCAGAATATCTCAAAGAGACGATGTGGGAAAAAGAGGGGATGATGAAAAGACTTCGAAGGTTCTGCATCTTGCCCCTTAATTGTAACGATGCGCCCGCCTGTTATCCAAATTTCAAGCTCTCACAAATGACCCCTACCAGCCTATCGGGGCAAAACAAGGTCCTTCACCACCCCCGCCACGGTGGGCGGATGCAGGATCATGTTGGCGTAGGTGGCGTTGGCCATGGGGCAGGCGCACTCCCGGTTGGCGATGCTTTGCCGCATTTTCGCCATCTCCTGGCTACGCCAGATGGCATCGAAGTCATAATTCACATCCCGCAGATTGCCTACCGGCT
>JALSPL010000239.1 GCA_026985975.1 Anaerolineae bacterium
CGCGCGGTAAGGGTCGGCCAGAGCAAAGGCGTTGGCCTCGAAGATGCCCCGGGCCACCTCCTCGCCCGGCAGTTCGGGCGTTTCCAGCGCGCCCACGGGGATGCGGCAACTGGCCCAGGCCCGGCGTTGGTCACTGAGATTGGAGAGGATGCGCAATAACGCCCGCCCCCCGGTGATGGCCTCCAGCTCGGGCGCCAGGGTCTCGGCCGCGGTGTTGATGGCGTTGGCTCCCATCGCGTCCCGAGTGTCCATGAGCAGATGCACGATGAGCATGGGACCGGCGGGCGTATCGGGCAGCTTGCGAACCTGCAAATCCAGCGGCCCGCCTCCCAGCTTGCGGATGGTGGGATGGAGATGGTCGAGTTTGGCCAGCAGTTCGGATTTGAGGGCCTCGATGCGGATGATGGCTGCGTCGGGATAGGGCACGTCCAGGAGCTGAATCTGACCGATCATGACCGGTGGGGTGCTGCCGGTGGTGAAGCCGCCGCCCGCTCGCACGATCTTGGCCGCGTGGGCCATGGCCGCCACCACCGAGGGCTCCTCGATGACCAGCGGCATGAACAGCTCTTCGCCGTCGATGATGAAGTTGGGGGCGATGGCGAAGGGCAGAGCGTAAATCCCTACGACGTTTTCGGCCAGCACATCTGCATCGGCAGCGGTGAGGCCGCCCGCCAGCGCGGACAGCTCCTCGGGCGCGAGTTCGGCCAATTCGGCCAGCAGTTGTTGGCGCTCGGCGATGCTGAGCTTGTAAAATCCGGGAAGGCGAGAGGATTTGGTCATAGTGAATGAGTGGGCATAAAAAAGCCCACACGGGCGTGTGGACTGATCTCGGATTGCGTTAAATCATACCACATTCGGGCTATCAAAAGCTATCTTGTTGCCCTGCCAGCGCCATGTCTGACGACATCTTCGAAGCGCGTCATGGTTTGCCGATGCGAAAAAATCACGCGATGAGCCGGGGATTGTGTACAATAGGCGTCGATGGGCGACTGTTTTGTTCGCCCCGCCCGAAAGCGAGCGCAAACGCTCCGGTTTTTTCTGCACGAGGAAGATGATGCGAGATAGTACTACGCTGCCCAAATTGATGATTTTGCCTACGGATTCTCTGCTGCTGCATGAGGATATTGATCCCCGGCGGGTGCAAAAGCTCAGCCGCCGGATTCTGGAGGGCGGCATTCTCAAAAATCCGCCCATCGTCGCCCCGGTTCCCCACACAGAGCTCTATGTGGTTCTAGATGGCGCTAATCGCACCTCTGCGTTCGTCCATGCCGGGATTCCTCACATCGTGGCGCAGGTGGTGGATTACAACGAATCGGGTGTGACGGTGGACACCTGGTATCATGTGGTATCCGGGCTGGATATGGCTCAGTTCGAGCAAGGATTGACCAGCGTTGATGATCTTCAGCTAGAGGCGTGTACGCTGGAGGAGGCCCGACGAGCGCTGGCCAGCCGGGAAGCCATCGCTTACATTGTCTGCGAGAGCGGCGTGCGCAAGGTTGTTGCGCCCGAGGGTGGGAACCTTGGCGCGCGACGGCTGTTGCGTGACATTGTGGGCGCTTATCGAGGACGGGCGGATATCTACCGGGCGTCCAATGATATTTGGGAGATTCAGAAACCCTACTATCCCGACATCACCGCACTGCTGATTTTTCCTACATTGCGCCCGGATGACATCATCGAAGCCGCGCTGAGTCGGCACAAAATTCCCTCGGGCGTCACCCGCCACATCATCCCGGCCCGGGCGCTGAACATCAATTTCCCGGTAGGCATCCTCATGTCATCCTGGCCGCTGGAGGAAAAACGACAATGGCTGCACGACTGGCTGATGGAGCGCATGGCGGCCAATGCCATCCGATTTTATGCGGAATCGACTTTTTCTTTCAATGAATAGAACGCCCGCCTGCCCAATCAGAGCATATTAAACCAAATCAGCAGTTGTTGGGCGATGGGAGAGAGCAGGCCCGGGTTGAGGGCGATGACGCCGCCCGCGGCCAGGAGAACGCCGATGGTCCAGGCGGCGATGGCGGGCTCCCGCTCCAGCGTCACATCTTGCAGGGGGGAGGTGAGTCGGCGGGCGGCGCGGATGACGCCCAGCACGCCCAGGGCCAGGGCCAGCATCGCCCACAGAAAGATGTTTCCCGCCCGATATTCCGCGACCTGGAAGGTGGCCAGACGCATGGGGAAGAGCGCGCCCAGCGGCCATCCCAGCAGGAAGATGCCGCCGGCGATGAAGCCCAGCGTCGAGAGGGGCATGCGCTCGCTGGCGCCATGCAGTTTTTCGTAGGCCGGGTTCTCGCCAAAGCGATGGGCGATGCTTTGCAGGCCCGCCGCGGTCAGAGTCAGTACCAGGGGAGTGACCAGGAACAGCCAGAAGATGGCCTCGCTGCCCAGCTCGCCGGTGAGCCCCCAGGCCAGAAAAGCCGCGCCGTACATCCACAAAAGCAGATAACCCCAGAGCTGCCCCAGCCGCTGGCTGCCGAACATGAACGCGCCCGCCCACAGCATCTGTATGACGGCAATCCAGGGCAGCCACAGGCCCGGATCCGCGAAATCGGTGATGGCGGGATAGGTGAAAAGCAGGCGGCGGAGAAAAGTGTAGATGGCTATCTGCCAGACGCCCACCAGGAAAGCGCCGGCAAAAGCGGACGAGGATTCCCCCAGCGCCGTAATCCAGCCGTGCAGGGGGACGGGCGAGGTGAGGATGAGCATGCCCACGATGAGGGCTTTCCAGGCATTGTTCCACAGCCGCGGATCATCGGCCGCGACAGCGGATTGGGAGAAGACCCAGGCCGCAAAGAGGAAGAAGGGAAAGGCGAGAATGGGGGCCAGCAGGACGCGCAGGGCCGCCCGGGCGGAGCGCGGTTGGTTGCCCTGGGCAATGAAGGCCATGATCACCGCGGCCAGCATCAGCCACAAGGGCGCCCACAACAGCGGCGCGCTGCCGAGGAAGAGGATGAGCGCGGCCAGCAGGATGGGGATGGCGGGGAAGAGAATGCGCTCTGTTTTGAGTAGGGCGGCGGCCAGGGCGAACAGGGATCCCCAGAACAATAGCAGCAAAATGGGAGCGCGGATGGCCGGCGTGAGCTGGAAGCTGAAGTTGAGAAGCTGGTTAGGGAGATTCTGCATCAGCGTGCGCCCCAGCATCTCGATGTTCCCTTCCAGCGGCGCGCGCCACAGGCCCCAGGCCAGCCATCCCAGCCCCAGGGCCACGACCA
>JALSPL010000240.1 GCA_026985975.1 Anaerolineae bacterium
TATGACCCTGCCCGGCGAGGTGGATGACGCCGGCGCAGCCCTGGCCTGGCTGCGGGCCCGGCCCGAGGTGGACGCAACCAACGTCTCCATCCTGGGCCTGAGCATGGGCGGAGCCATCGCCGCCACCGTTGCGGGCGCTGATCCCGGCATCCGCAAACTGGTGTTGTGGTCGGCCCTGGCTGCGCCACTGGAGCTGTTCTACGCTTCATCGCAGAGTGAGCCTCTGCCGCCGCCCCTGGGCCTGCAACCGGACGGGACCATCGATGTGGGCGGGCATCTGGTGGGGCCCGAGTTCATCGCCACCCTGGGAAAAGTACGCCCGTTGCAGAGCGTGGCGGATTTTCGTCGCCCGGCGCTGATCATCCACGGCACAGAAGATCCCACCGTGCCGCCGCAACACGCACAGCGTTTTCTGCGGGCCATCGGCGAAGAATACGCCGAGCTGCACTGGATCGAAGGCGCAGACCATACCTACTCCGCCCATGTGTGGGAGCAGCAGGTGATGGGGCTGACGGAGGCGTGGCTGCTGAGAAAGTAACAGGAAAGCGTCATGCTCATGGCATCGCCGCCAGCCACGCCTTCACCGCCGCATCCAGGTCTTCCAGGCTCAGGCCAAAGAATTGCTGAGTGAAGATGGGCGTCTTCTCCTGCGCCATCTGGCTCATGTGGGTGTCGGCCAACAGGCCCGCGAACATGCCGGTGAATTTCTCCGCCAGTTCCGCATCGGGAACCTGCGAATAGGCCCGGTAGAAGGCCATCACCTTGTCCTCGCCGAATTGCTCGGTCAGGTAAGTGATCGTCGCGCCCGAATAGAGATACTCGTATCCCACGGTTTCGCCGAAGAAATCGTGCTCGCCCAGGCTGTTGGCCGCGGTGAGGTCCACCAGCGAAAGCTCGTTCAGACGCCCCTCGGTGACCAGCGTTTTCAGTTGCTCGGGCGGCGCCTGCTGCGCGTAATAGACGGCCAAACCCTCGCTGAGCCAGGGAGGGATGAAGGGGCGGGATTCTTTGGAAAGGGCCAGGTGCACCATTTCGTGGGTGATGGTGCTGGCCCGTTCGCCCTCGGCCAAATCATCGGCATGTTGGGCGAAGGCGTAGCCGTTGATGAAAAAGGCGCGGCTGTTGACGTGCACCTGATTATCCTCGAAGCTGTATTGGGCCAGGGCCAGCCCCAACAGCCGCGAACCGCCCCGACCGGTGAGATCGCGCAAATCCTCCTCCGGGCCGGTGAAAAAGGCCACGTTCATCGGCTCCAACGGCAGCCCGCGAGTTTTGAGATAGTCGTAAGCGGTTTCCAGCTCCTGGGCCAGCGCGGCTGTGCTGGCTTCGGTGTCGGGCCGGGTGAAAATGAGGAAGTGCGGGGAGTGGTCCACCACCACATCCCCCAGGAACCAGAAGGGCGTGAAATCGTCATTTCTCACTGCGGTGATCTGCCAGCCATCGCCCTGTTGCACGAAATCGTACTTGGCGGTGTAACGAAAATCATTATCCGCGGGGATGCCCGCCAGCGCGTAGCGGCCCCAGATGCTGACGCCATGCAGTTCTCCCGACTCCGCGCCATCCAAGTCCTCATTGGGGCTGAGCTCCAGCAGGTAATCGCTCAGGGGGATTTGCTGCATACGGCGGAAGATAGCCCGCTGTTCCTCTTGCAGTTCGGGTGCGAAGGGCGCCAGGTAGGCGTTTTCATCGCCCGCCAGGATAGCCCGAGCCTGTTGCGCCAGCATGTCGCTGATGGTCTGATACGCCACCTGCGCGGGTTTGGGCGTGGGCGTGGCCGGGGGCGGCCCGCCCGTGCGCGAGGTGATCTCGGCCCCGGTCAGTCCTTTTTTGTCGAAATGGAGGGTGACCGCAGGGTAGTAGCGGAAAGTGAAGCGCAGCACGCCCGGCGCTGCGGGCATGGGGAAGGTGATGCTTCCTTCATAGGCCTGACCCGGCAGCCAGCCATCGGGTGGGGCGATGGTGGTGGAGATATTGTCGCTGGCGGCGATGGGAACGTACTGGTTGCGCTCCGCGTCGATGAGCCAGGCGTCGTGCAGGCCATCGGGTCCCCACATGTCGTAGCCGGTGCGCAGCGTATTGACAAAGGCGATGTGCACGGTCACCTCGCCATCCCCCACTTCCATGCTATCCACCCACAGGGCGATGGGCGCCAGCGTGTCACTGTTCGAGCGCAATGTCTGTCCTATCTGGTATCTGCCCGCGGGCAGGGCGGTCAACGGTTCCTGCTTCAGTTCTTTATCAAGCGTAAACTCGATAGGATCGTAGGTGGGAAAGTGGAGGGTGTAGGGCGGTTTGCCTTTGGGCAGGGGAAAGATGAGATTCCCGGCCACGCCGCCGCCGGGCAAAAAACTGAGGCCGTTGGGCTCGAAGGAAACGACGCCCTCATCGCCCTCCAGCAGCTCATAGCCATTGCCCGAGGCGTCCACCAGACGGATATCGCTGCGCGAAATTCCGCCCAGCACCGACATCTCCGAATCCCCTTCGAATTCGAAAGCCACCCGCAGCAACAGCCCCTCATCGCTGAGCTGCGCCCGCAACAGATGCATGGTCAGCGCATCCAGCACACCGTTATCGCTGTGCGCGGTTTTGTCGATGACGTACCATTGCCCCTTGCCCGTCAGCGCCACGGGCGTATCAGCCGGAGTAGGGGTTAAGGTTGGAGCGGGCGTGGCGATGGGCGCGGTTTGCATTTCGGGCGTGGCCGCGACGCTGCTCTGGGCAGGCGCGGGCGCATGTTCCGCTGTGGCCACGGTTTGGCCCCTTTCAGCCTGTTTCGTGGCCCGTTTGGCCTTGATCTCGGCGTCACTGCATCCCGCAGCGCCCCAAACGACCAGCATCATGACCACAAACAAAAGAAATTGACGGTATGGCGCTTTCGACCGCATGATCAATGTCTCCCTGAGCGAAAAGAGCAAGTCGAAGCCATTGTACCACCATTCCGGCCCCCGGCAAACTGCCCCATTTCCCCTAATCTGATGTAAAATGAGCTGAATACCAAACATCAAATCTTCACCAAATCTCAAATATCCAATACCAAACATGTCTACCCCTCCCACCTTCCAACAAATGATCATGCGCCTGCAGCGCTTCTGGGCCGACCAGGGCGCGCTCATCTGGCAGCCCTACTCCGAAAAAGTGGGCGCGGGCACGGCCAACCCCGCCACCACGCTGCGCGTCCTCGGGCCCGAGCCCTGGACCG
>JALSPL010000241.1 GCA_026985975.1 Anaerolineae bacterium
CTCATGTCTTTCAGGACTTCTTGCGCCAGACGCTTCAGGCGCTTGCAGTTGGCGCAGCCGGTTCCGAGGATTTTGATGACCATGTTTTGCGTCTCCTTGTGTGTTTGGAATAGCGATTTCTGGAAATTGCGTGCTGGACACTGGCGTCTTTTGCTTTCATCTCAATTTTTGGCAGATTGTGACTGATATTCTCTTCCAATGGGACGAAAGTAGACGAATTTAGACGAAAATGGACGATTTTCTTTGTCAATCTTCGTCTTTTCGTCACTTTTCGTCAGATGATTGGATCTGATGCGCCCTAATCTCGACCAATTCCATTTTCGCCAGACTCCAGTTGAGTAGATCAGATAACGGCGTTGAAGAGAAAGCCGACCAGGAGGATGCCCGCGCCCACCACCGCAATGAAGAGAGCGATGAGTCGGGGTTTGAGCACCCGGCGCAGGAGGATCATCTCGGGCAGGCTCAGGGCCACGACGCTCATCATGAAGGCCAGCACCGTGCCCAGGGCCGCGCCTTTCTCCGTCAGGGCCTGCACCACGGGCACAATGCCCGCAGCGCTGGAATACATGGGAATGCCGATGAGCACGCCTGCGGGCACGCTCCACCAGGCGTCTTTGCCCAGAATGCCCGCCATCGCCTCCTCGGCCACAAAGCCATGAATGGCTGCGCCCACGGCGATGCCGGCAATGACGTAAGGCCAGACCTTACCTACAATCTCCCATGTGGCCTTGCCCGCCTGTCGGAACCGCTGCGCCCAGGTCGGCCGCGTCTGCGACGGCAACGTTTCGTCCAAGCGCAATTGCCAGACAAAGTCTTCGACGCCGCGCTCCACATGGGGCATACGCCCGATGACATAGCCCGCGATGATGGCCACAAACAGACCTGTCGTCACATAGAGACCGGCCACGCGCCAGCCGAACATCCCGAACAGCATGACCAAAGCGATCTCGTTGACCATGGGCGCGGCGATGAGATAGGAAAACGTCACGCCCATGGGGATGCCGCTTTCCACAAAGCCGATGAAAAGCGGCACAGCCGAGCAGGAGCAGAAGGGGGTGACCACACCCAATCCCGCAGCCAGCACGTTGCCGACGCCCTCGCGCTTGCCTCCCAACAGGCGGCGGGTTTGCTCCGTACTGAAAAAGCTGCGGATGACCGTGATCAGAAAGATCATCCCCGCCAACAGAAGCAAGATCTTGGGCGTGTCGTACAGGAAAAAGGCGACGGCCTCGCCGGGCCGGGAGCCGGGCGTCAATCCCAGCAGCTCAAAACTGACCCATCGGGAAAAGGGAATCAACAAGCGCCAGAGCAAAAACCAAAGCCCGGTCAGGCCCGCGATTACGGCCCAGGGTTTCCATTCGAAGACGCCCGGAGCGGGCGGGACTGCCGTCACTGTCTGCGCAGTTTCTTCGGCAACTTCGAACTCGGGATCGGCAAAAACGAATTGTCCGGACATTAAAAATTCACCTCTTCATCGGTTACAGAATCGAGTTTGAGTGCGCGGGCCAGAGCCGCCTCATCGATGCGGCAGCCGGGTTGGATCAGCACATCGAAGGGATTGACAGCCGCGCCATCCACCAAAATGCCGGGCGAGGCCCGCAGATGGCGCCTCTCGACCAGAGCGCGGCCCTCGGGCGTCTCCAGATCGATACGCGTGAAGGGGATGGCATGGGCGTCGAAATAGTCGAGAAACTTCTGGCTGCGGCGGCAGCCTCGGGCGGGGAGAATGATGATGTGGGGAAAGTGGGTCATGGCGGGCATCAGGGAAGAGGATGTTTCAATTCCTGTTGAACTATCTGGGCAAAAAAGAGAAAAGCGTCGGGCTCTCTGCGATTCGGGTCAGGGTGCGCTGACCAGGAGTTTTTTGGTTGGCTTGCCTTGCAGGCGTTTCGGCCCGCAAGAAGGATGGCGCGGCTGAATGCGGGATAGATCGAAGAAGGCGTCGAAGGCCCGCACCAGGGCTTCCAGCGCCGGTTCGTTGATGGAGTAGTACATCCAACGGGCGTCCAGGGGGTCCCGCTCCGCCTGCACCAAACCGGCGTTGCGCAGGACGCGCAAGTGGTGCGAGATCAGATTAGCGGGCATGCCCAGCGCCTCGCCGATCTCGCAGTTGCACTGCACCCCGGTCATCAACAGGTTGAGGATGCGCAGACGCCGGGGATCGGCCAGCACTTTGAGCTGGCGGGCCAGGTTTTCGGGCGTGATGACGGGCGATTGGTCAGGCATGAGGAAATATCCGTTATAATTCAATGTGGGTTGAAGTATAAAGCTGTGACAGAAGCTTGTCAAATGACGGGTAGAGCGTGGGGCGTGGGCTCACGACGCATCTTTGAAATCATTGTCCCGGCGGCGGCCCAGATTCTGACAGGTGGGCTCGGGCCAGGAAAACTCGGTGAGGAAATCAACCAACGTGGCCTGGGATGGGGGCATGGACGCCAGCAGCCCGGCATAGGCCCATTGCAAATCGCCGAACAAATCCACATCCTCCGCCATGAAATCGCCCGACTCCAGCTTGCGCATTTGCGCCTTCACCTCGCGAGGATAGACCTCAGGCCGCATACGCACATGCACCGTCTCGCCCGTGCTCACCTTGCGCACGATGAACTCGCCGCCCGACAGGCCCAGATCGATGATGTGAGCGCCAAAGCGGGCGCGGGCGCCGGTGAGATACGTGGCCACATCGCCGCCGCAGGCCGAATTGTTGGAGATAATGGCCAGATCGGTACGGTCGATGACGCCATCGGGGAAGAGGACATCCAGCGCGGCGCGCAGGGCCACCGCGGCCTCCATCAAGCCGCCGCACAGATGCCCGTGAAAACGCACCAGATCCTCGATGATGACAGTTTTGGGCCGCGGATCGTAGCGGCCATACTTGTGCAACGTATCCCGCACCTGAAATCGGGGGAGATGAGGCGCCCGGGCCAGCCAGTCGGGGATGAGAAGTGTGTCGGACATGAGATACTCCTGAAAATAGCTTTGACGTCGTTTGGGAAAAAGTTCTGGCGGCAACGTTGGGCGAGCAATCTGGCCAGTAACGCGTAAAGCGTGAAACGTGATGACGTTACGCATCACGCATTACGTTTTACCAAATGGGCCCTTCGCACCGAGACGGCTCACAAGTTTCCATAGATATCGGCGCGGCCACTCGTGGCGCCCGTCAGATCAGCCCCCACACCCATTTGGCCACGATGACCA
>JALSPL010000242.1 GCA_026985975.1 Anaerolineae bacterium
CGCGGGCGGTTCAGCGCCCATCCATACCCGCTTGCTGAGCGCCGCCTTCTTCTTTGCGTTGTGGCTGAGCGCCGTCTGGGCGGGCTGGGCCGCATTCCGATGGCGCAGCGCCCTGCGCGCCCTGCTGATCCCGGGCCTGCTGCTGGGCGGCGTCCTCTTCTTCGCCGTGGGCGGCTATTTCTGGATCGGCGTCTTTCTTTTCGCCTTTGTGCTGCTGGCCGTCAGTCTGCGCTTTGCCCAGGCCCGGCTGGATTGGGAGGCTCGGGGCGTCGATTACTCGCCCGAGCTGGGGCTGGAAGTGTGGCTGTCCGGCATTCTCATCGCCCTGGTCGTGGCTCTGTCCGCACTGGCCATGCCCAGCATCCGCGTCAGCCCGATCACCGATGCGTTCTGGCGGGTCTGGGCCGCGCCCTACGCCCAGGTGGAGGCCCGCATCGGCCCCCTGTTCAGCCGCATGCAGCGCCCGCCTCGCTCTCTCATCGGCGGCGGCAGCGTCTCGCCTGCGACCATGCCCCGGGCGCATCTGCTTGGCGGCAAGCCGGAACTGACCGAGCGGCTGGTGATGACTGTGTGGGTGGATGATCCTGATCCCGGAGCGCCCGCGTTCTGGTCCGACTACCGCTGGCGCGGGCCCACCTACGCCCGCTACACCGGCCAGGGCTGGGATAATCCCCCAGCGCTGACGGTGCGGCGACTGGGCCCGGGCGACGCCTGGCTGCAAACCCTGCCCGCAGATCGCCGCCCCCTGCGCCAGGAATTCCGCTTCCAGGCGGGACGCCCCTACTGGCTGTACGCGCAGGGCGAGCCGGTGGCCGCGGACATCGGCAGCCGCGCCCTGCTGCTGGGGGAAGACAATCTGCTGGGGATGACCGCGGGCGTGCGCCGCTACGAAGTCCTCTCTCAGGCCCCCGTCTTTAACGCCGACCATCTGCGCACAGCGCCCGACGATTATCCCCCGGCCCTGGCACCCTATCTCGACCTGCCCGAGACCGTCACGCAGCGCACCCGCGACCTGGCAGCCCGCATCACTGTCGACGCCCGCACGCCCTACGATCGGGCCATCGCCATCCAGGAGTATCTGCGCATGGCCTATCCCTACACGCTGGACATCGAGCCGCCGCCCGCGGATGTGGATGTGGTGGACTATTTCCTTTTTGATCTGCGACAGAGCTACTGCGACTACTACGCCTCGGCCATGGTGGTGATGGCCCGCAGCCTGGGCATCCCCGCCCGCTTGGCCGTGGGCTACGCCCCGGGCGAGTACGACGCCCGCAAGGATCGGCTGGTGGTGCGAGAGAAAGATGGGCATTCCTGGCCCGAGCTCTACTTCCCCGGCTACGGCTGGATCCCCTTCGAGCCCACCCCGGCCCGGCCCCAATTCCGGCCCCAGCCGCAATTGCAAAAGCCGCGCCAGGCCAACAAGCTGGATGTGCTGGAAGAGCTGCGGGCGCTGCGTCTGCGCGGCTGGCGGAACCAGATCGTCCGCTGGGGGAGCTGGCTGCTGGCCGGACTGGCTGCGTTGCTGCTGGGGCGCTGGGCCTGGCGGGAGTGGCGGCTGCGTCGGCTGGTTGATAATGCGTGGCAACTGGCGTGGTTGCGCCTGGCTCGCGTCGGGCCCCGCTACGGCATGCCGCCCGCGCCCTGGCTGACCCCGCGCGAGCTGGCCGGGCGCTGGACCGACGCCCTCACAGCCCGTTATCCCGATCATCCCGCGCTGCCGGCGCTGCTGGCCGACATCCACGCTCTGGCCGCGGGCCTGGAGGCCCGGGCCTACGCGCCCCCCGCCCGCCGCCCCGATGACGCGGAAGCGGGCCGATTGTGGCGCAAAATCCGCTCGGGCCTGTGGCGGCTGCGCCTGCCCTGATTTTGCAAAACAAAACGCAACACGCTATCCTGAAGGGTGATCATCATTGTGTAATCGTTACGCCAAAGCCCCTGCGCAGGCCGAAATCGAGATGATCCAGGAGATAGGAAAATGGCTGAAATCAGAACTGAACCGCAAACCATAGCTGAATACAAGCAGATCATCGAGAAAGTGCACGCGCTTCTGGATGCACTGCGCTCGGAAGGTCTGACCATCCCCAGTGCTTACCTCTATGGCTCCTACGCGAGCAAAACAGCTTTGCCCGATAGTGACATCGATGTAGCCATCATCTCTCCGGATCTGTCGGGCGATCGTCTGCAAGATTGGCTGAGACTGATGCTGATCGCTGTCAGGCTGGACACGAGATTCGAGGTTATTGGTTTTCGTCCCGAGCAATTTCGTGATGAACATCCGCTTGCCTGGGAGATAAAGCAGAAGGGGATTTTGATAAAATAGTTTATAATCCCCTCATGACTCTCTCCGCCGCGGTGATCATCGTCAACTGGAACGGCAAAGACTATCTACGCGTCTGCCTGGATAGCCTGCGGGCGCAGACGCACCCTGATTTTCGGGTGATCGTGGTGGACAATGGCTCGACCGACGGCTCGCTGACCATGCTGGCCGAGGATTATCCCGAGGTGCAGGTGGAGGCGCTGGGCGAGAACACCGGCTTTGTCATCGCCAGCAACCGCGGGGCGGAACTGGCGCCCGACGTGGATGTGCTGGTGATGCTGAATAATGACACCGAAGTGGAGCCGGGTTGGCTGCTGGCCCTGACTGAGACGCTGGCGGCCCATCCCGAAGCGGGCGCGGCCGCCAGCAAGATGCTGCTCTTCGACCGCCGCGACGTGCTGCACTCGGCCGGGGATGTGATGGCGCCCGGCTTCTTCCCTCAAAATCGGGGCGTGTGGGAGAAGGATGAGGGACAATATGATGAGGACATCTGGGTGTTCGGACCCTGCGGCGGCGCGGCCGCGTATCGGCAGGAGGTGTGGCGGCAACTGGGCGGCTTCGACGCCCGCCTTTTCATGTATCTGGAAGATGTGGACCTGGCCTGGCGCATGCAGAAAGCGGGCTGGAAGACGGTCTTTGCGCCCCAGGCCCGGGTCTATCATCATCTCAGCGCCACCGGCGGCGGAAAGATCGCCAGCTACTATGTGGGCCGCAACCTGATTCTGCTCCACCGCTGGCATCTCACCCGTGCGGACTGGCGGGCGCAGGGGCGAGCCATCCTGGCCGGGCATATCAAGATCGTATGGGATGCGCTGCGGGCGTGGCGCGGCGAAGCGGCCCGGGCCCGGCTGCGAGGCGTTTTGCACGGCCTGCTG
>JALSPL010000243.1 GCA_026985975.1 Anaerolineae bacterium
TCTGGGACTGGGCGGACCGGCCCTGGCGGGTTTCTTCGCCATGCTGCCGTGGGCGCTGTGGGCGGGGATGGAAATGGCGCGGGAGCACAGCATCTGATCTTCGGAAACCTGTGACAAAAGTCATTGCAAAATGGGGCGGGGGCCTTCACAATAAAAGAAGAGAATCGCATATTTCATTCTTCTCTTTTTGAATGACGGAGGTCGTCATGTTTAAGCAAATTCTTGTCCCCATCGATGGCTCAAGTGATAGTTGGGTGGCGGTGGATCACGCCATTTCGCTGGCCAAAGAGGAGAACGCCAAACTTTTGGGCCTCTATATCGTTGATGAGCGCTTGATCTACGCGCCTTGCTGGACGGCCGCAGGCGTGATGGACCCCCTGTCGCCGGACTGCGATCCGATATTGTTGGAACGCGCCGAAGCGCTGCGTCAGCAGATCCGGGAACAGGGCCAAAAAGCATTGCGAGATTTACGCCAGCGCAGCGTCGTGGCCGGCGTCGATATCGAAACCTATTTCGAGACGGGCAGCGTCCCTCAGATCATCCTGAATTATGCAGCTCAGGTGGATCTGATTGTGATGGGACGGCATGGCGTTGGCGGCAAATGGAGCGGCCCGCTGCTGGGCTCCACCTTCGAAGCGGTGGCGCGTCATGCACCGACGCCTGTGCTGGCCACCGTCAGCGACGCCCGTCCTCTCCGCACGCTGCTGGTGGCGTATGATGGCAGCGAGCAGGCCAAACGGGCGTTGGACATCGCTTTGCATCTGGCCGGAGGAACCGACCGGCGGCTGGTTATCCTTACAGTGGATGACGGACGCGATGACCGCGCCGCCGCCAGTTTCGAAGCGGCGGCGCTGGCCAAAGAACAACGCGTTGACGCCAAACGTCTGCTGGTGCGTGGCCATGCCGCCGAAGAAATCCTGAAAGCGGCGCAGGAAGAGGACGCCGATCTTATCCTCATCGGCGCTTATGGTCGCAGCCGGTTCCTGGCGGCCCTGTTCGGCTCCACTGTGGATGATGTGGTGCATAACGCCGTCATCCCGGTGATGGTGTGCCGCTGAAACTGAATCGGTGACAGGCCGCAGCGTTCGTCTGCGGCCTTCTCTTATGCAAATCTAAGGTTCAGCCAAGCTGGCGCTAATGAACGGACTTTATGCTAAGACAAAGCCGTCGATCAGGATGACTATCAAAGCATTTTTTCCGGAGGAGCTTTTCTTTATGACTGAAAACAACCATCAAAAGAACGATCAGAATCAAGGCCAGAAGCCGCCCCAGCCCAACAGCTCAATGGTCTGGCTGTGGTGGCTGGCGCTGCTGTCGTTGTTGATCTGGAACATCTTTGTCTTCTGGCCCGCTGGCGGCGCACAACCCATCTCCGCCGACATCCCCTACTCCGAGCTCATCCAACAGGTGCAGGCGGGTAATGTGGCGCAGGTGGAGATCCAGGGCGATCGCATTCAGGGCGATTTCAAGACGCCCGTGCCCTGGACGCCCGAAGAGAAATCCATGTGGACGGAGTTGCTGGCCATGCAGGGCAAGCCGACGCCCGCGGTCACCCCCACGGCCACGCCCGCGGCCAATCCGGTCGAGGTGGGCCATTTTCGCACGGTTTTCCCCGCTGTGGTGGGCGATCCCGACCTGATGACCCTGTTGAAGGAACAGGGCGTCAAGGTGGTGGTCAAATCCGCGGCCACGCCCTGGCTCACCACCATGCTCGTGGAGTGGCTGCCCCTGTTGTTGTTTTTCGGGCTGCTATTCTGGATGGCCAACAAAGGCATGATGAATCAGGCCGGCAACATGTTCAGTTTCGGCAAATCCCGCGCCCGCAAGCTGGAGGGCGAGGCCACCGGCGTCACTTTCGATGATGTGGCCGGAGCGCAGGAGGCCAAGCAGGATCTGATGGAAGTGGTGGATTTCCTGCGCAATCCCCAAAAATACCACGACATCGGCGCCCGCATTCCCCGCGGCGTGCTGCTGGTGGGCCCGCCCGGCACCGGCAAAACCCTGATGGCCCGGGCCGTGGCGGGCGAGGCTGGCGTGCCTTTCTTCTCCATTTCCGCCTCCGAGTTCGTGGAGATGTTCGTGGGCGTGGGCGCCAGCCGCGTGCGCGACCTCTTCGCCCAGGCCAAAGCCTCGGCCCCGGCCATCATCTTCATCGATGAGCTGGATGCGGTGGGACGCCGCCGCGGCGCCGGTCTGGGCGCCGTCAATGACGAGCGTGAGCAGACCCTGAATCAGTTGCTGGTGGAGATGGACGGCTTCGACGAGCGGGAGGAGGTCATCGTGCTGGCGGCCACCAACCGGCCCGATGTGCTGGACCCGGCCCTGCTGCGCCCCGGCCGCTTCGACCGGCAGGTCACTGTGGGCCTGCCCGATTATCAGGGCCGTCTGGGCATCCTCGAAATCCACACTCGCAAGCTGAAACTGGCCGATGACGTGGACCTGGAGCTGTTGGCCGCGGCCACGCCCGGCTTCAGCGGCGCCGACATCGCCAATCTATGCAACGAGGCGGCGCTGGTGGCCGCCCGCCACGATCGTCACATCGTCACCATGGATGATTTTTATGAGGCGCAGGACAAGATCATCCTGGGCGGCGCCCGCACCTTGCTGTTGGACGAGCACGATCGCGAGGTTATCGCTTATCACGAGGGCGGGCACACGCTGGTTGCCTGGTATACGCCCGAAGCCGATCCCGTGATCAAGGTCACCATCATTCCTCGCGGGCGGGCCCTGGGCGTCACCGAGCAACTGCCGGGCAAGGATCAATACAACCTCAGCAAGAGCTATCTGCTGGCCCGACTGGCGGTGATGCTGGGCGGGCGCTCCGCCGAGGAGACCGTGTTCGACGAGATCACCACCGGCGCCGAGAACGATCTGGTGGAGGCCACCAAACTGGCCCGGCGCATGGTCACCCGCTGGGGCATGAGCGAGCTGGGGTTGGCCGCTTTCCAGGCGGATGAAGAACAACCCTTCCTGGGCTATGAGCTGGCCACAGGACGGGATTACAGCGAAGCCACCGCCGCCCGCATCGATCGGGCCATCCAGAATCTGCTGGAAGATCGGCACGACTACGCCCGCAGGCTGCTACAAACCCACCGCGACAGGCTGGACGCCCTGGCCCGGGCTCTGCTGGAACGCGAGACCCTGACCCAAAAGGAGCTGGAGGAAATTCTCGGACCCCGCCCCGAA
>JALSPL010000244.1 GCA_026985975.1 Anaerolineae bacterium
TCATCATCGCCATCGTCCGCCATAAAGACACCACCAACATCGACGAAGTTCATCTGTTGAAAGGGTAACGCCCATGCTTCAATTCGCCTGGATTATTCTCCTCTTCCCACTTCTGGGATTGCTCATCAATCTGATTTTTGGCAAGCGCCTGGGCAAGTCGTTCATCGCCCTGGTGGCGGGCGCGGCTGTATTCGCTTCATTGCTGACTGCGGTGGGGTTGGCCTTTGCGCTGCTGGCATTGCCCGAAACGGATCGATCTGTCACCGTGCAACTGTGGCAATGGATTCATATCGGCGATTTTCAGGTGGATTTCGCTCTG
The DNA here is from genome assembly GCA_026985975.1 of Anaerolineae bacterium. Lineage (GTDB taxonomy): Bacteria > Chloroflexota > Anaerolineae > J102 > J102 > M2005. Next base: position 320 of record JALSPL010000244.1, read on the forward strand.
CTCATCGACCCGCTGTCGGTGCTGATGGCCCTGGTGGTGACGGGCGTGGGCTTTTTCATCCACTGGTACGCCGCCACCTATATGCTGGTGGATGACAGGCATCAGGATTTGAGCCTGCGTCTGTATGGCCGTTTCTTCATTTATCTCAATTTCTTCATCTTGATGATGCTCACCCTGGTGCTGGCCAATAACTATCTCCAGCTTTATGTGGGATGGGAAGGCGTGGGCCTGGCCTCTTATCTGTTGATCGGCTTCTGGTTCTACAAGCCCTCGGCCGCAGATGCAGGGAAAAAGGCTTTCATCGTCAATCGCATCGGCGACTTTGGCCTGGCATTGGCTATCATGTGGCTATTTTTCCTGTTCGGAAAACAGGCGGGCAGTCTGGCTTTCACCGACATCTTCGATGCGCTGGCTGGCGCGCCCGTTGCGGCCTTGACCGGGATCACGCTGCTGCTGTTGCTGGCGGCCACCGGCAAATCGGCCCAGATCCCGCTGTTTGTGTGGCTGCCCGACGCCATGGAGGGCCCGACGCCCGTCTCCGCTCTGATTCATGCCGCCACCATGGTCACCGCCGGCGTTTACATGATCGCCCGTTCTCATCCTCTGTTCGAGCTGGCGCCCGCCACCATGGCGGTTGTGGCCTGGATTGGGGCGCTGACCGCGTTGATGGCTGCATCCATCGCCATCGTGCAGACCGATCTCAAACGCATCCTGGCCTATTCCACCATCTCCCAGTTGGGCTACATGTTTCTGGGCGTGGGCGTGGGCGCTTACACCGCGGGCGTCTTTCATTTGATGACCCACGCTTTTTTCAAGGCCTTGCTCTTCCTCACCGCCGGTTCGGTGATGCACGCCATGCACGGCGAGTTGAACATCGATCTGATGGGGGGGCTGAAGCAGAAGATGCCCAAAACCTATTGGCAATTCCTGATCGGCGCGGCGGCCCTGGCCGGGTTCCCGCTGCTGGCCGGGTTCTGGTCCAAAGACGCCATCCTCTACGAAGCCTTCCTCAAATCCCCGGCCCTGTGGGCGGTGGGCATCTTTACGGCGCTGCTGACGGCTTTCTACAGCTTCCGGGCCGTGTATCGGGCGTTCCATGGCGAGCCTCGCAGCGAGCACGCTGAACACGCTCACGAACAACCCGGCGGCATGACGGCGCCGCTGTGGTTTCTGGTGGCCGGGGCGTTGTTTGCGGGCTTGTTGGGGCTGCCCGCCATCTTCGGCGAACGCGCCAATGTGTTAAATGGCTGGCTGGCCCCGGTCTTTGCCGATCTGGGCGAAGCCCATCATGGCGGCGAGGGTCTGGAACTGACCTTGTTCATCGTCTCGTCGCTGGTGGCGTTGCTGGGCATTCTCATCGCCTACGGGCGCTATATTCCCGACTGGGGTTGGACCAGGGGGTTGCAGAAGATGTTCTCGCCCCTGCAAAATGCCCTGGAGCACAAATACTGGGTGGACGAGATTTACATGGCTGTCGTCGTCAATCCGCTGCGCAAGTTGGGCCAATGGTTCTATCGCGTTTTCGATGGCAAGGTCATCGAGGGCGCAGTGAACGGCGTGGGCAAATACACCGTGGCCGCAGGCGCTTATGTGGCCCGCCTGCAAACGGGCCTGCTCAGCATGTACGCACTCTCCTTTTTCGTCGGCGTCGCCTTGATCCTGCTTTATTTCCTGTTCGCCTGAATCGCTTGTTGATTATCGTTCATCGCGTGTTGTTATCTCACCAAATCCCTAACCGGAATTAGCTATTCATCCCATGGCAAACATCTTATCTCTCCCGCTTCTTTCTTTCATCATCTGGCTGCCGACAGTCGGGGCAATACTGATGCTGTTTTTCCAGTCGGAGCGAAGCGTCAAGATCGTGGCGCTGGCGACGACCCTCATCAGCTTTCTGGTTTCGTTATTGCTGCTGGCGGGCTGGGTGAATGACAGCAGTATGCAGTTTCAGGAGAATCTGGCCTGGATTCCGCAGTTGAACATCAACTATCATCTGGGCGTGGATGGCATCAGCCTGTTTTTGGTGCTGTTGACGACCCTGATGGGCCCCATCGTGGTATTGTTCTCCTGGCGCAATATCAAAGACAACCTCAAAGCCTATCTTTTCCTGTTGCTGACGCAGCAAACGGGCATGCTGGGGGTGTTTTTGTCGCTGGATTTGGTGGTGTTCTTCATTTTCTGGGAATTCACATTGATTCCCATGTATTTCCTCATCGGGCGCTGGGGCGGCAAGAATCGGGTGTACGCAGCGGTGAAGTTCTTCCTCTACACCATGGCCGGGTCGGCGCTGATGCTGGTCGTTATTCTGCTGCTTTATTGGAAACAGGGCAGTTTCGACTGGATGGTCTTGCAGCAGTCCCCCATGGATGTGCGTTTCCAGACGATGGCTTTTGTCGCCTTCGCCCTGGCCTTTGCCATCAAGATTCCGCTGTTCCCCTTCCATACCTGGCTGCCCGACGCCCATGTGCAGGCCCCCACCGCCGGTTCTGTAATTCTGGCGGGCGTGCTGCTGAAGATGGGCACGTATGGCTTCCTGCGTTTCAATCTGCCTCTCTTCCCCGACGCCACCCATCTTTACACGCCGTTGCTGGCGGCGCTGGCCATTATCGGCATCTTGTACGGGGCGCTGACAGCCCTGGTGCAGAAGGATGTCAAGTCGTTGGTGGCTTATAGCTCCATCGCCCATCTCGGTTTTGTTATGCTGGGCATTGTCACCCTTACGGCTCAGGGGGTTTCGGGGGCGGTGTTGCAGGGCGTCAACCATGGTCTTTCCACCGGCGCGCTGTTTTTGATGATCGGCATGGTGTATGATCGCCGCCACACCCGGCTGCTGTCGGAATATGGCGGGTTGTGGAAAAAGGTTCCCG
>JALSPL010000245.1 GCA_026985975.1 Anaerolineae bacterium
GCGCGGCAGCGAATGCAGCAGGATGGCGTCCGACTTGGCCTTGTTCATCAGCAGATCGCGGGTGATCTTGTAATTGTCGGGCGTGGTGGGCACTTCGCCCTTGCGCTCATCGCGAGACTTGGTGTAGTCAGGCTGGACCGTGGGTTCGACCAGGATCACGTCGGCTTCGCCGATGACGTCGCCCACATGATCCGCGAACTGGAAGTCGAGGCCCGCCTGGGTGAAGTCATTCTTGTATTCTTCGGGCATCTCCATGCCGGGCGGCGCCACAAAGGTGATGGGGCAGTCGAATTGCGTCAGGGCATGGCCCAGGGAGTGCATGGTGCGCATGCGCATATCGCCCACAGCCACCCAACGCAGACCGTCGATGGTTCCCTTCTCTCGCAGCACCGTGTACAGGTCGGTCAGGATCTGGGTGGGATGCTCGCCCCAGCCGTCACCGCCGTTGATGATGGGAATCGAGGCCCATTTGGCGGCCTCGTGAGGCGCGCCCTTCTGGAAATGGCGCATGACGATGACATCGCCGTAGAACTCCAGCATCTTCACGGTGTCTTTGATGCTTTCCTGATAAAAATCGCCAGCGCGGGTCATCTTGGCGTCGGAAAAACCGGTGACCTGGCCGCCCAGACGGATCATGCCGGCCTCATGGGCCAGACGGGTGCGGGTGGAAGGCTGATAGAAGGCAGTGACCAGCGTCTTTTCTTTCAGGATGTCACTATTCCTGCGATTCCGGGCGATGGGCTCCAGCTCTTCCGCCACCTCGAAAACGCGGAAAAATTCATTACGTTCGAAATCTTTGAGAGACAGGATGTCTCGACCAGCAAAACTTCTCATTACAATACTCCAGTGAATGTGAAAGAATGGGATTTTATGACAAAAGCGTAGCTTGCCATAAAACTACGCCTTGCGACGAATAAGACGAAAACGAATTAAATCATCCCGGAAATAAGAAACAGCTTTGATGATGGGCTGATTTTCCGAGTTGTATCCGATCTCATCGAAAGAGAGGAGGGCGGCCCCCGCCGGCACGTTCAGCACAGCCGTCAACTCATCACTGGCTATCACGGGGACGATATCGGACAGATAGTAAAGAATGTGTTGGCGGCAACAGGAAGCCAAAAACTCATAAACAGGCTTTCGCACCCGCTCGCCGCTGACATCGCCCGAAACATATTGTTTTGGGATTCTGTTACTGGTGAAAATAACCGGCGTTGCATCCTCAAGAAACACTTTTTCGATCACCAGAAGCGGATCTCCGACGGATATCTCCAGCGCCTGCGCCAATGCTTGATCTGCAGTTTCTTCGCTGATTTTCCGCACCTGCACCGTGGGCGTAAAACCATTGGCCCGCAGCACATCTTCATAGGACCATATCTCATCCAGGCGCCACTTAATGCGCAATCCCTGCTGATTGACAAAGGTGCCCGCCCCCTGCTTGCGGATGATGGCTCCCTCACTCTCCAGCTTGCTCAGTGCGTCCCGCACCGTGGTTCGGCTGACGCCCAGGGCGCTGGCCAGTTCCGTTTCCGAAGGGATGCGCCCATCACTGAACTCATTGTTGAGAATGCGCTCTTTGATGTAAAGCTTGGTTTGTTCTGTGAGGGAAGGACTGCGTTTGAACATGATAATTGGTCTGGTTGTATGATTGTATGACGAATTATACAGCGAGTCTCGCCGCATGTCAATCTTTGAAGCACCTAAACGCATGAATCCATGTCACACCTATGATACAATTGGCGTGAAAATCGTCACGGTTCAGATCCTTTTCGCCTGCCACAGCTTGACAGGTGTGAGAGCAAAAGAGCAGCCCACCTGCATAGGGTGGCCATTACATGAAATCAATCTTTTTCATCAAGGAGTGCAGATCATGAAAAAAAATCTTGTTATCACCCTGACAGGTCCTGATCAGGTGGGCCTGGTCGAGCGATTTACCCGATTGGTGCTGGATTACCAGGGCAATGTGGAAGCCAGCCGTATGGTGAGACTGGGCGGCGTTTTCGCCATGCTGGTCCATGTCAGCGTTCCCGAGTCGAACCTGAATGACTTTCGCGAGCGGGTGCGAGGCCTGCGCGCCGAGGGCTACAAGCTGACCACCAATCTTTCGGAGGCGTGGGACGCCGGGGAGCGCTTGGGGTGGATGCCTTATCAGATTTCTCTACGCGGCGCCGATCACGAAGGCATCCTGCATGGCGTAGCCCAGCATCTGGCGGAGAAAGGCGTTAATATCGAAACGCTGGAGACCAATGTGGTGCAAGCGCCCATGAGCGGCGTCATGCTGTTTATGATGGATGCAGTGGTGTTGGCCCCGCCCCATGTGACCCTGCATGAATGTCAGGAAACCCTTGAGGAGCTTGGCGATCAAATGAATGTCGAGATCCAGGTGACGCCTTATGTAGGGTGATCGCTCCCCTCGCTCACAAACTGGCGTCTGGCGAAAATCATATTGGCCGCGTGACAGCGTATTTTAGCCACAGATTATACGGATTCCCACGGATTTTTCCTTTGATCTGCCTGATTTTTCCGTGAAAATCTGTGTAATCCGTGGCAAAAGCGGAAAACGCCTGTGTCCAGTCACAAATTCATCGCTATGAAACTGATCCGACCAACAACATCTCCCCCCCTTGATCCTGACTTCCGGCCCGCTGTGCTGGCTAACCGCGCTTTTCGTCGTGACGCCGAGGCCGCGGGCGGCGTCCCCCTGGTTATCGCCCTGGAGCGCACCCACGGCGCTGTTTCCCGCTACGAAACCCTTGTCTTTCCCGAGGATCATCCCCGGGCCGAAGAAAATCTTTTTTACGCCGAACGCCTGCTGAAATTCCTGCTGTGGCAACGGGGCGGTTGGAAGATTACAGTGGGCGGCCCGCGGGCCATCGGCGAGCACATCCGGCGTCTCTATGCGCCCGACGGCCAACGAGCCTTCGATCATCACTTTATGGGCGAGCAGGTCTACCGGCAGCCTTTCAGTGTGGTTATCTGCGAGGCCGAAGACGCACCCACGGCCCGCGAGCGCAGCCAGCCCCTGGGCCGCAATCTCGACGGCTATCGCATCGGCTTTGACTTGGGCGCTTCCGATGTCAAGGTGTCGGCGGTGGTGGATGGCAAGCCCGTTTTCAGCGACGAAATCGTATGGGAGCCGGTGGAGCAGACCGATCCCGATTATCATTATCAACGCATCATGGCCGCGCTGAACAAGGCCGCGGGTCATCTGCCCCGGGTGGACGCCATTGGCGGCAGCTCTGCGGGCGTGTATGTGGACAATCAGCCGCGAGTGGCCTCTCTCTTTCGCGGCATCCCCGAGGCCCGCTTCCATGAAATCCGCGGCATGTTCCAGCGCATCCAGCAGGCGTTTGGCGCACCGCTGCAGGTGACAAACGATGGCGAGGTGACGGCGCTGGCGGGCTCCATGTCGCTGGGCGTCAACGCCATTTTGGGCATTGCCATGGGCTCCAGCGAGGCGGTGGGCTATGTGAATCGGGCGGGGGCCATCACCGACTGGCTGAACGAGCTGGCCTTCGCGCCCGTGGATTATGCGCCCGCCGCGCCCGCGGACGAGTGGTCGGGCGACCGCGGCGTGGGCGCGCTGTATTTTTCGCAGCAGGCCGTCTTTCGGCTGGCCCCGCGCGCGGGCCTCACGCCCGAAGGCGACACCAAAGCCGCCAAACTCAAGTCAATCCAGAAATATCTGGAAGCGGGCCACGAAGGCGCCCGGCGGATTTGGGAGACCATCGGCGTCTATCTGGGCTACGCCCTGGCCCACTACGCCGATTTTTACGACATCGACCACGTTCTCATTCTGGGGCGGGTGACATCAGGCGCGGGCGGGTCCATCATCCTGGATACGGCTCAGGCTCTCATCGCCCGCGAATTCCCCGAATTGAAGCACATCGCCATTCAGTTGCCCGATGAAAAGAGCCGCCGCGTGGGGCAGTCCATCGCCGCGGCCAGCCTGCCCGCCATCGAAAGGAGATTGCCGTGAAAACCATCGGCCTCATCGGAGGCATGAGCTGGGAGTCCTCCATCGAGTACTATCGCATCATCAACCAGGAGGTGCGGAAGAAGCTCGAGGGATTGCATTCCGCCAAGAGTGTCATGGTCTCGGTGGATTTCGCCGAGATCGAGACGCTGCAACATGCGGGCGAGTGGGTTGCGCTCACGGCCCGCATGATCGCAGCCGCCCGGCAGGTGCAGGCGGGCGGGGGCGATTTCGTCGTGCTCTGCACCAATACCATGCACAAGATGGCCGACGCCATGGCCGCGGCCGTCGATATCCCATTGCTGCACATCGCCGACGCCACCGCCGCCCGCATCAAGGCCCGCGGCATTACCACCATCGGCCTGCTGGGCACGCGCTTCACCATGGAGGAGGATTTCTACAAGGGCCGCCTCATGGCAAAACACGGACTGAACGTGCTGATTCCTGACGAGAACGAACGGGCGGATGTGCATCGCATCATTTACGAGGAGCTGGTGGTGGGCGACATTCGCCCTGAATCCAAAGCCCGTTATGTCGGGATCATGCGACATCTGGTGCAACGCGGGGCGCAGGGCGTCATCCTCGGCTGCACCGAAATCGGACTGCTGGTGGGCCAGGACGACATCGACGCCCCCGTTTTCGACACCACCCTCATCCACGCCCAGGTTGCGGTGGAAGCGGCGCTGGGCGAGTATGAGATAAAGAATTGATAATCCATGACGCTTACTTATTCCCCTGCATTGGCTCAAAGATATTACCATTCCGCTTTTCCCATACTGGACACTGGCGTTTTTTGCTTTGAACGCAGTTTTACCCAGATTGCTACGGATCATCTCTCTCGTGGAGACGAAGATAGACGAAAATGGACGATTTTCTTCGTCAATCTTCGTCCTTTCGTCTAGTTTCGTCAGCAAATTGGATATAACACGTACAAATCCAGGCACAACTTCATTTTCGCCAGACTCCAGTCCCATATCTAAAAGGACACTGCTATGAAATTGCATCAACCAGCCGCCCAACTCTACATTCCCGATGGTGCGCCCGAGGTCGAGGCCCTGGCCCGCACTACCCATCTTGCCATCGGCGCCCACCAGGACGATCTGGAGATCATGGCCATCGACGGCATCCTCGAGGCCTTTGGCCAGCCCGACAAATGGTTCACGGGCGTGGTGATGACCAATGGCGCCGGCAGCCCGCGGGCGGGCGTCTATGGTCATTATACCGATGAAGAAATGCGCCGCGTGCGGGCGCTGGAGCAGAAAAAGGCGGCGATGATCGGCGAATACAGCGCCCAATTCCTGCTGGATTATCCCAGCAGCGCAGTGAAGGACTCGGCCCGGCAAGAGCCTGTCTCCGACCTCATCGCCATCCTCAAGGCTGCCCGGCCAGAGATCGTCTACACCCACAATCCCGCCGACAAACATGATACGCACATCGGCGTCGCGCTCAAAACCCTGGCCGCCATCCGCAGCCTGCCCCCCGAGCAGCGCCCGCGCAAGCTCTATGGCTGCGAAGTGTGGCGGGATCTGGACTGGATGGAGGATGAGGACAAGGTGGCTTTCGACGTTTCGCGCTACGAGAACCTGCAATTGGCCCTGGTCACTGTTTTCGATTCCCAGATCAGCGGCGGCAAGCGCTACGATCTGGCCACCATGGGCCGGCGCCGGGCCAACGCCACCTACTACGCCTCCCATGCCACCGACGCAGCCGAACTCATGGATTTCGCCATGGACCTGACCCCGCTCATCGAAGATGACGCGCTGGATATCGGCGACTTCGTCGCCCGCTTGCTGCAACGTTTCACCGATGATGTGCTCGGGCGACTGGCGTCTATGCGTTGATGACCAACGAGTCGCAACAAAAATCCCCGATTGGCGTTCAATCGGGGATTGCGGACGCCTCGCACATTCAAAATGCGAGGCGTCACTTGTGTTGAGGGCCGAACTTTCGACAGTTAGCCGGGACGGACGCGGTCGCCTACTCCTTGTGATACGGCAGGCCCAGCGCCTCGGGCTTGGTGGCGCCCCAGCGGGAGCGGAACCACTTGGAGGAAATGAGGGTGAGCACCAGAATGGTCATCATAAAGGGAACCATGCGCCAGATATAGCGGGACGCCAGGCCCGGGAAGAACATCTGTGGATTCAGAGCCAGTTGCCACAACAGACCAAAAAGCACAGCGCCGCCAAATAGCAAATAGGAATTCCACATAGAGAAGAACACCAGCGCCAGGGAGATAAAGCCCCAGCCCATGAGGAAATTGTAATTCCACACCGGGTTGTAATAAAGCGCATACACCGCCCCCGCGAAACCGGACATCATGCCGCCAAAAATGACGCTCATGTAACGGATGCGGGTGACGCTGACGCCCGACACCGCGGCCACGCCCGGACGCTCTCCCACCGAGCGGATTTTCAGCCCCAGGCCCGTCTTGCTGAGCACAAACCACACCAGCACCACCATGATCACCGCCAGATAAACGAAGGGCGAAACGCCGAAGATGGCGGGAATCTGATCCAGGCCCAACGGGCCGGTGTAGGGGTTGCCGATGTAGGTGGTCATGCCAAAACCGAAAATCCAGATGCCCATGCCGCTGACCACCTGATCCACGCCCAAGGTGATGGAGAAAAAGCCGTGCAGCAGGCCCAGCAAGGCGCCAATGCCAATCCCCACCAAAAAACCGAGGAGATAATTGCCAGTGGTTTTGGCCGCGATGAAGCCCAGCGTGGCGCCAAACAGCATGATGCCCTCCAGACCGACATTCAGAATGCCCGCCCGCTGATCCACCAGCTCGCCCAGCCCGGCGAAGGTGAAGATCATGGCGGCCTCCAGGCTTCTAATCAGAAACGTCAACATCGAGCGCTCTCTCCTTTTTGGTTATCAGAATCTGGTAATTGTAGAAAAACTGGAAAGCGACCAGCGAGATCATCAACATGCCCATCAAGGCGTAATCCACGCCAAAGCCCAGATGCAACTTGCCCTGGGCGTAACGTCCGCCGATAGAGAGCCCGCCGAACAGCAGGGCGATGAACAACGCCGCAATGGGGTTGCCCAGCGAGATCAGTCCGCAGATGATGCCGTAGAAAGACAGATCGCCGAAATAGCCGTAAGTGCGGGCGATTTTGTAAACGCCCGGCACCGCCGCAAAATAATGATACCCCGCCAACCCGGCGATGGCCCCGCCCAGCGTGAAAACCAGCACCGCAATCACAAACGGCTTGATGCCGGCGTAACGGGCGGCCAGCGGGCTTTTGCCAAAAGCGCGAATCTGATATCCCAGGCTCATGCGGGAGAACAGAACCTGCAACAGGATGGTGAGGATGAAAACGATCCACAGGGTGATGGGAAAACCGCCGGTCATGGGGGCCCGGGCAGCCTCCGGCAGTTCGAAGCTCTCGCCCCGCCCGCCCAGATTCATGAACGGGCCGCCATCCTTGATCATAAAAGCGACCAGGTAGAAGGCGATGAAATTCAGCATCATCGTCACCACAATCTCATTCACACCCCATTTTCCCTTCAGAAAACCGGCAATAGCGCCATACGCCCCGCCCGCCAGCATCGAAGCGGCCAGCATCAGCAGGATGATGATCGGCGCAGACAAAGCCAGATCGCCGCTCTTGCCGCCCGCGAAATACACGACGCCAAAAGCAGCCAGCGCTCCCAGATAAAGCTGTCCGGGCATGCCGATATTCCACAAACCGGCCTGAGCGGGAATGATAAACGCAAAGGAAGCCAGCGCCAGGAAAATAAAGCGGTTGATAGTCAGATGCAGCCCATAAGAATTGAAAAAGGCGTAACTGAAAATCTGTTTGTAAATCTCCAGCGGATCCTGGCCCGCCTGCAAGAAGATAATGCTGAAAAGGACAAGTCCGAAAATGACTGCCAATATCGAAAACAGGGCCGCCTTCCAGCCGGGCAACGCCACTCGTCGCTGAAGTCGGACTTGATAGCCGCCTAATGTCATGATTCACGCTCCTGCTGATGCACGCCGGCAATCATGGCGCCGATGACCTCCTTTTTGGCCTCTGCCGCGGGAATAATATCGACCATCTCGCCCTCATACATGGGCGCAATCCAGTCGCTGAGAGAAAGAATTTCGTCCAGATCCTCCGAGATGAGGATGACCGCGGCTTTTTGCTCTCGGGCCGCCAGCAACTGCCGCTGCACGAACTCGGTCGCTCCTACATCCAGCCCCTGAGCGGGCAAATTGGCGATGACCAGTTTGGGATGCCGCGAGAGCACCCGTCCCAGAATCACCTTCTGCAGATTCCCGCCCGAAAGCGTGCGGATATTCACATCCGGGCCCGGCGTCGCCACATCAAACTCATCGATGATCTGCTCGGTCAAGCGTCGCAGCCCGCCATAATCCAGCAAGCCGCGATGATTGAAGCGGGCGTCGAAATAATAATTCATAGCGACATTTTCGATCAGCGAAAAATCAGGGATAGAGCCCACCTCCGTGCGCTCCGATGGCGTGTAACCCATGCCCAGCTTCCAGCGCTCCTGCACCGACGCCCGGGTGATATCCCGGCGCAGGAACAAAATGCGCCCGCCCTCGATGGGGCGCAAGCCGAACAGCGCCTCAGCCAGCTCATGCTGGCCATTACCCGCCACGCCGGCAATGCCCAGAATCTCGCCCTCGCGCACGGTGAACGAAACCTGGTTCAGCGCCATCACGCCCTTGTTATTGCGAGCGGAAAGATTCTCCACCTGAATCACCGGCTCGCCCGGCTCCACCGGCTGCTTCTGCAGATCGAAAATCACCGGACGCCCCACCATTTTCTGCGCCAGAATCTGCTCGGTGGCCTCCGCCGTCTTCAGCCGATCCACCACCCGACCCCGGCGCAAAATCGTCACCTCATCGCTGATAGCCAGCACCACCGGCAGTTTGTGGGTGATGAAAGGCACCACCCCCAGCGCGTCCTGCGTCATGCTCTCGATGGATTCCAGCAAACGGTCCGTCTCCAATGGCGTCAGGGCCGAGGTCGGCTCATCCAGAATCAGGATTTTTGCGCCCCGATACAGCGCTTTGACGATTTCCACCACCTGTTTCTCACCTTCGGTGAGCTGCCAAACTTTGGCCCGGATGTCGATCTCGAAACCATAGCGCTTGGCCAGCGCCGCCACCTCCTCCTCCGCTTCCTTCAACTTCATCACCCCCTTGCTCCGGGGATGTCCCAACAGGATGTTTTCCAACACAGAATGGGCGGGAATCAACTTTCGGTGCTGATGCACCATGCCGATGCCCATCTTGATGGCGTCTTCGGGCGAACGAAATCGCACCTTCAATCCCCGGATGTAAATCTCCCCCTCATCAGGTTGCAAAAGCCCAAATAAGATGCTCATCAATGTGGTTTTACCGGCGCCATTTTCACCCAGAATGGCGTGAATCTCCCCTGCCTTCACCTTGAAGTCGATATGATCATTGGCTAAAACGCCGCCGGGATAGCGCTTGGTGATGCCTTGAGCGTCCAACACCACCTCGCCCGGCTGAATGTGCTTCCAGATATCGCCATGCAGTTCGATAGTCTCGCCTCGGGTTTTGGCGTTCGTCATACGTTACCTCATCAAGTCAGAATCAGGAGATCAATCAAGTCAGCGCGTGGAAAAATGAAAGGGAACGCAACCATTTTGCGCCCATTACATGCAAGCAGTGGGGTGAAGCGCACTTCACCCCACTGTCATAGGCACTGAGTCCTGCATTCGCATCAAGCTACAGCGATGCTATTCGAGAATCGTCACGCCTTGCAGATCGAAATTGAACTGAGAAAGCAGCCATTCCACAGTGGGCTCTTCTCCTGCAGGTTTTACTTCTTTGCCCTTCTCGGGCACAGGATTGCCGTCCAAATCCAGGCCCGTGCCATTGCTCACAAAAGCGTGGGCGGTGAAGGGATCCCATTCGCCCTTCATCATCTGCTCGCGGCGTTGCGCCACCAGATCCTTGATCTCCTGCGGCACCTCGGCCTTGGGGCTGATGGCGTCCACGCCCACCTTGCCGTCATTCATAATGTCCACCGTGGGCTCCACCGTGCCGTCGGCCATGGTGAACGTGCTCTCCATGCCCGGATACATGATGGTCTCGGGCGCTTTGCCCGCCATATAAGCCTGCACCATGGCGTCATAAATGACCTCCCAGCGGGTGTCGAAGGAAATCGCCACCGTGTCGGTGCTGGACCAGCCATACTCGCCCACAATGTCCATATCCTTGCCCACATACCAGATGCCGGCCTTGGAGGCCACATCCAACGGCGAACCGGAATCGGACTGCTGGGTCATCACATCGACCTTATACTGATCGATAAGCGTCTTGGCGATCTCGCTCTCCTCCGAAGGATTGTACCAGTCGCCTACATACTTCACATAGATGGTCACATCCTTGTTCAGCAGCTTGGCGCCATCCTGCACGCCCAGGGTAAAGCCCGCCTGGCGGCGGATGACCTGCACCGAGGGGAATGCGGAAACCACGCCGATGTTGCCGGTTTTCGTCAAAGCCGCGGCCACCAGACCTTCCAGATAAAGCGCCTGATACTGGCGGGGGAAGTAACGCACAAAATTGGGCTTGGTGGTGAGATCGCTGGCGATGACCGAGGCGAAAATAACATCGGGATATTTGTCTGCGATGTCTTTCAGGGGCAGGCCCATGAACTCGGCGTTGCCGGCGACGATGTTGGCGCCCTCGGAGATAAGCTCTTCGGCGAAGGGCACTGTGCTATCCGGGCCGACCTCCTCACGATAGATATATTTCACATTGGGATATTTCTCCGCAATGCGCTTCCCCGCCCGATCATGCGCTCCCGACCAGGTCGTCCCCTCGATGACGCTGAAATGCTCGATGGCCAGCGTCACAGGCTTTGCTTCCGGAGCCGGCGCCATGGTGGGCTCCTCTGCTTTCTTCTCCTCCGTAACTTTTGTGGGTTCAGGCGCAGGCGCCTCGGTAGCGGCGGGCTGGGAACAAGCGGCCAGGGTCAGCACCAACAGCGCCAGCATGAAAGCCGCCACAACAGGACGCAGTAAACGCATCCCCTGAATCTTGAAACTGCCTTGGTTCATAATCATGACTCCTTTTGTCCTTGAACGGGTGGGTGGGAAGGAACGGTGAGAGATGAGTGAGAGAAGCAAATGTAAGGTGTATTCAATTATCGAATGACATTACCATATTTTTCGCTGTTTTGTCAATCCCAAAAGTGAGCGCAAATTGCAAACGATCAGAATGCTTCAGGTGAATTTCGTCCTCAAACCTGTCTACGTAAGCAGTTGCTTTTTGTTCTGTTTACAAGAATTTCGATGATAAGATATTCTCCTCATTTGCACATTTTCCCATCTGGTTTATGATAGATCATCATGCCCGCCGCCCCAGCCCCGCTCGACGCCCGCTCCATCAGTCTAAGCCTGCCCGCAGCGCCTGCCCACCCCCTGCCGCTGCGCGTGCTTTCCGTGCATCGTCGCGTCCTCAACCTGTTGGATGACGCTGAACGCATCATCGCAGTGGTGACGCCCGAGGTGGGCGACGGGCCTTTTCACATCGTATTGCAACAACCAACCTCCTTCGGCTTCGCACGGCCCGACATGGCGGGACAATGGTTGGGGCAAAACCTGATGCTGGGGGATCAACGCATCGATTGCTTGCAGGCCCGGCGCTGGAATCCCGCCCTGGCCCCGGCGCCGCTGTCCCCCCGCGCCCTATCGGCCCTGGACGCATGCGCCCGCGCAGCCGAAGCCTTTCGCAATCGGTGGAAAAGCATGGATAGGGCAACCGTCAAGCGCATGCAAACAGGCGCAGCATTGATAGCCGAAGGTGTGCATCAGTCGGATGAAAGGGCGCTGCATCAGGGCGTTTCATTGCTGATGGGCCTGGGGCCCGGCCTGACGCCCGCGGGCGATGACTATCTGTTGGGCGTCCTGGCCCGCCTGCACATGGACGCGGCCGGGCCTGACGCCGACGCCATGGCGCGACTCATCACCGCAGCAGCAGCGACGACCACGCGGCTCAGCCGGGCCTGGCTGCAACACGCTGCTCAAGGACGCTTCGACGCCCGCTGGCACGGCCTGCAAGAGGCGCTGCTGGCTGCGAATGAAGAGGACGTCTGCCAGGCCATGCAACGCATTCTCAACGTTGGCGTCAGCTCCGGACCCGTGGCATTGTCGGGCTTCTTGCAGACATAATGTGGCGACCTTGTTTTTCCCCGCCAAAATTGGTAAAATAAAAGATGTGAAAATCCCCATCCTCTTCGCTCCCCGGAAAACGCTTTGATACGTCCTTTTCGATTGCGGGACAGCTATCTGCTGCAAAAGCTGGCAAGGCAAAGCGTTCCCCTGCACCTGGAACGCCATCTCACGCAGCCGCATCGGCCGCTGTGGACGGCTCTGGGGGCGCCCGTACCATGGTATGGCAGCGGGGCGGCGACATTTGTAAAC
>JALSPL010000246.1 GCA_026985975.1 Anaerolineae bacterium
TCAGCGCCCTTCCTGGTTCGAGGGCGGATGCGTTAGCAGTCACCATGAGCACTAGCTCACCAATAAGGATGAAAATGAGCAAGCCAATCTGGCGGGACAGCCAAGCCTGTAAAACGTAATGCGTAATGCGTAATGCGTAATGCGTAAGGACTTCACGTTTTACGTTTTACGCATTACGTGGTTGAGCGTCAGGCCACGTTGGCTTCGAGAGCGTCTCTGCAAATAACGCCAACGTTTATTTACGGAACAATTACGACAAAAAGCCCCTCCAGCTTTCGAAAGCGGGAGGGACTTGATGTGGCAGGGAGAATGGGGTGCGGGGTTATGCGGCGGCTTCGTCACCTGATTGCGCTGCGGCGATTTTGGCTTTTTCTTCCTCAACCAGGGCCCGGCGCAACAGCTTGCCTACGGCCGATTTGGGCAGTTCCGTGCGGAATTCCACCATCTTGGGCACTTTGTAGGGAGCCAATCGTTCTTTACAAAAGGCGATGATCTCTTTTTCGGTGGCTGTCTCACCTGGCTTTAGCACCAGGAACGCCTTCACCGTCTCGCCGCGGCGGGGGTCGGGCACGCCTACGACAACCGCTTCCTGCACCTTGGGGTTCTCGTAAAGCGCCTCCTCGACCTCGCGGGGCACAATGTTGTAGCCCGAAGCGATGATCAGGTCTTTCTTGCGATCCACGATGTAGAAATAACCGTCTTCATCCATTTTTGCGATGTCGCCGGTATAAAGGAATCCCTCCTCATCCTTGACATTTTTGGTTTCCTCGGGCCGATTCCAGTAACCCACCATCACCTGAGGCGCCTGGATGATCAGCTCGCCCTCCTCGCCGACGCCCAACACCTGAAGCTCGCCATTTTCATCGGGCTCCAGTGAGACGATACGGGCCTCGACATCGGGGAAGGGAATGCCAATAGAGCCGGCCTTGGCGCGGCCATAGATGGGGTTGGAGTGGGTGACGGGCGCCGCCTCGGTCAGACCATAGCCCTCGCGCAGCTTGCCGCCGGTGATCTCCTCGAATTTACGCTGCACTTCCACAGGCAGAGGGGCGCCGCCCGAAATGCAGACTTTGACCGAACGCAGATTATAATTTGTGACATGCTTGTGGTTGATGATGGCGATGTAAAGCGTGGGCACGCCGGGGAACAAACTGATGCCCTCTTCCTCGATGATCTTCATCAGCATTTCGATGTCGCGCGGATCAGGCATCACCACCAACTTGCCGCCCACATAAAGGCTTTCCAGCATCCCCACCGTCATGCCAAAGACATGGAAGAAGGGGATGGCGCCCATGAAGACTTCTTTGCCATGCGCCATATCGTTGACCCAGGCGTCGATCTGCATGATGTTGGCGATAAGATTGCGATGGCTGAGCATGGCCGCTTTGGGCGTGCCGGTGGTGCCGCCGGTGTACTGGAAAAGCGCCACATCGTCCGTGGCGATGGTCACGCTGGGCGGATTGGGCGGGTTGTTTGCAACCAGCGTCTTCAACCAGTACACGCCATTGCCTTCAGGGACGTCCACCCAATCGCCCGCTTTTTGCAGCGCGCTTTTGAGCAAATGTGAGTAGACCGGATTCATGAAGTCATTCAGATGGCAGATGATGACTTTTTCGATATCCGTATCTTTTTGAATTTCCTGCAATTTGGGATACAGATTGTTCCAGATGAAAACCGCTTTGGCCCCGGAATCGGTGAATTGATGGTGCATTTCACGGGCGGTGTAAATAGGATTTGTATTCACAACTATGGCTCCCAGCCGCACTATTGCCAGAAATGCGATGACTGTATCGGGCGAGTTTGGCATCTGCACCGCCACCCGGTCCCCCTTCTTGATGCCCATTCCCGCCATGGCCGCCGCCAATCGATTGACCCTGTCCTCCAGTTCCTGATAGGTCATTTTGGCGCCCAATTTGAATCCCAGGGGCAAATACTTCAGAATCATCCGCACCGCCACCTGATTCGGATAATTCTTCATGGAATCGCTCAACAGCGTCCACAAATCCACTTCGGGATAGTCAATTGAGGCTGGGACGCCATCGTCGTAAGATTGCAGCCAGGGTTTTTCCATTGTCATAGCTCCTTGAATAAAATTGTGGAGAGGGAAAGGCGATTTTTGTGGGGCGTTATCCCGATGTGAAATGCACGAGAAGCGGATTTCGGTCGGCAATGTTTCCTTGTCGTCGTTGACCGAACTGCCGCCACTATGATTATACTCGTAAACCGACCGTTACGTCAATCAAGGTTAAGTTGAGATGTTTTCACCTGTTTCCGGGTTTGACAATTCGAGCAAAAAAAGCTAAGCTTGTGCGGTCAAGAGAAACCTTGACGTTGCTGCGGCCAACACAATGGCGTGTTTGGGCGCAGCTCACCTCCTACATAAAAAGCCGACGGATGCCTTCTTCGCTCCGTCGGCTTTTTGTTTTTTTCATTGTAACTGCCAAGGCAGGCTGTTTGGATGTGACTTCCGCCTTGGGCCGGACGCTTCTGGATGCCAGGATGTCAAGCGTAAAACGTCCTGACTTCGTCTTAAAACGCCCGAGACAGGCGCGTTTTTGATGTTTTACGCATTTTGGCGGAAGGCGTCATCTTTGCTACAACGCAAACTTTGCATACGTAAGCAGTTGTCTTTTATCGCTCAGATTGTCATCACCGGCGGGCTGGTCGCATCCACCGGGCCCTCCACCCAGAAATCGCCCGAACGCGTCACTTCTTTCTTCCAGATGGGCGCAATGTGTTTGATGCGGTCGATGGCGTAGGCGCAGGCCTCGAAAATGCCATCACGATGGCCTGCGGCGACGGCGATGACCACCGCCGATTCCCCGACATCCAGTCGTCCGATACGGTGCATGATGGCCACATCCAGCACTTGCGGCCACTTTTGCTGCACCTCGGCCCCGATTTCGGCCAGTTTGGCCTCGGCCATCTCTACATAAGCTTCGTATTCCAGATGCTCGGTGTCGATGTCATCAGTGACGCCCCGCACCACGCCCGAAAACAGGGCCACGCCGCCCACCGCAGGCGCCGTCACCAGGCTCGCCGCCGCATCCAGCGAGAGTGGCTCGGTGGTGATGCGAAATTTCTGCACGCGCTCGCCGCCGCCCACGGGCGGGAAGATGGCCACCTCATCGCCATCGTGCAAAACCGCGTCTTGCTCCACGAATTCCTTGT
>JALSPL010000247.1 GCA_026985975.1 Anaerolineae bacterium
ATGAGATCGAATTGACGCCCCGCATCCCGCCACGCCCGCAATTGCTTGAAGACGTCGGCCTGGATGGTCTCCCAGCGGTCGGGCGTGAAGCCGTTGAGCCGGAGATTGGCCTCGGCCAGGGATAGGGCCTCGGCGCTGGCGTCGAGATTGATGACATGGGTCGCATCCGCGGCCAGGGCGTAGACCGCGAAAGCGCCCGTGTAGCTGAAGGCGTTGAGGACTTCTTTGCCCGCGCAGCGGGGCGCCAGCGCCGCTCGATTCGCGGCCTGATCCAGGTAGAAACCGGTCTTCTGGCCCGAACGCAAATCCACCAGAAATCGATGGCCGTTCTCGGTGATGATCAGGGGCTCGGCAGGCGGCTGACCGTGCAACGCGCCATCCGCGGGCGGCAGGCCTTCTTTGCGACGCATGGGGTCATCTCGTTGGATGATGCTGGCCGGGTGGAGCAACGCCACCAGGTGGCGGACGGTCATGGCTTTGCGCGCTTCGGCCCCGGCCGTGAGGAATTGCGTCACGAGATGGTCGCCGTACTGATCCACGATCAGGCCGGGAAGGCCGTCGCTCTCGGCGAAGACCAGACGCCGGGCTTCCGCGCCGGGCAGGATCGCGTCCCGGCGGGCGATGGCTGCGGCCAGACGTCCCCGCCAGAAGGCTTCATCCACACGCGCTTGCTCATCCCAACAAAAAACCCGGGCCCGGATCTGCGATCGGGGATTGAATTCGGCCCGGGCCAGCCAGCGCCCGTCCGCAGCCCGCACATCCACCACCTCCCCGGCCGCGGGCGCGCCCGCCACCCGGGCGATGGCCCCGCTGAAAATCCAGGGATGGCGCTGGCGCACCGGCTTTTCTTTGTTACGTTTCAGAACAATTGCGGACATGAGTCGTATGCGGTCAGCCGTTCAAGAAAAATGGCGCGTTGCCCTGCTCCCAGCCCCATTCGTTGATGCGGATCACGCGCGCGTCCTCCCCCTCGCCCAACGTGATGACCAGGTTCTCCCGATCGTAAATGAAGGGAACCCATTGCCCGTCGATGAGCGCGACGCCGCGGGCTTCGGTTTCGGTGCGGTGGGTGTAGCGAAGCTTGTAGGGCTCGGGATACTGATCCCGTGCCCACATAACCAAAGGTTTGAGTGACATGGGGGGCCGGAGAATGATATTGGAGGGATAGGATTGTTATTGTACTGGATGTGGCGTGAAACAGAAAACGGATGGCGACATGCTATCATCCGTTTTCCTCGGTGAAAAATCGGATTTGTGTCAGGGTTGGCCCGGAACCAGGTCGAAGACGAAGGTGCCCACCCGGTTGGATTGGTCCGATTCCAGGCCCGCGCTCACCACGGTGACCAGATAGGAGGCGTTGCGGCTGGAATCGGAGAGCACGCTGGCGTCGGGATCGAGCCAGGCGGGGTCGGTTAGGCCCCAGGCGTAGGGCTCGCCGGGCGGGCGACGATACGGCTCCGCCTCTGGCAGGATGATGGCGCAGGGGAGGGGATGATGCCCGGGGGGATAAAATCACAAAGGGGCGTCCGGAATGGGTTGGGAGCATCACTGCGCCTCCGCTCGGCGTCACTAGCATAGCATTCAGTAATCGGTAAACAGTGCTGGAGCCTGGCGAAAACGGAGTGGGCAAACCCCACGAAATCCAAAAGGGCCAACAAAAAACGCCAGCGTCCTGTCATAATGTCTGACGCTTGACGCCTGGGGCCTTAACATGCGCTTAACATGGGCTTGATAGTGGCTTAACCACCGGGAGAGAGAAATCCGGTAAGATGGAAGGGACAATCAATCCCATTCCGACCCGACCCCATGGAGTAAACCATGAATCAGAAGACCGCCCTTTACATCGCTATCGGCATCAGCACATTTTTCCTTGTCGCCATTGGTAGCGTTGCTCTTGCCTGGCCCGCGCTGCAAGGGGCTTCGACAGCCGAAACGCAGCCTGTGATCCAGGAGATTCCGAATCTGCCCGCGGATGCTGTGACAACCACCCAGACCACCGTATCCGGGGACGCCCAGACGTTGATGGCCACCATTGAAGCCCGGGATGCAGCCTATCAGGCCCAGATCGAGCAGGCCAATCAGCAGTTGAATGAGGCTTATCAACAATTGCAGGAGCTGAAAGCTCAGAACCAGTTGCTGCAGGAACGTGAGCAGATCTACCAGCAGCGATTGCAGGAAAGCGCTCAGATCATCGAAGCCATGTCTGCTACGCAGGCGGCGCAGGCGCTCCCTGCTTACACCGGCGGCGAGTCTTATGAGGCTGAACGCGAAGACGACGATCACTACGAAAAGAATGTCAGCGACAAATACGATGATCATGATAAAGAAGAAGATGACGACTAGCGCTCGGCCCCGCAAGCGTCGCAAGCCGATGAAACCCCACGGCGCCCGGGCCATGCTACTGGCTCTGGCCCTGGGCGGGACGCTGGGAGGCTGGGTGGGACTCTCCACTGCGGCCATCAGACGGGAAGCCGTTTCTGCGCCCGCTCCGGCAGCTCCCGTCGAGATCGTGACCGCCCCGGCCTCAGCGGCTGCCCCCCATGTTGCCGCCGTCGTGCTGTCGCCCATCCCCACCATCCAGCCGCCGCCTGCGCAGTCCGACGTCAGTCTGACGACGCCCATGCAGGCTCTGCCCCAATCCGCCACTACCCTGGCCCCCATTCCTGCAGTGCCCCAACCCGTTATCCAGCGTCCTGTCACCCGCACCCGTTCCAGCCGCTGACCCCGTTCACATGGCCGCATTCGCTTCTCCCCTCTCCACACACTCCCGTACGTTCCGGGCCATGAACTGTCAGATGACCGCCCAGGTCTGCACCGATGACGCTGGAGAAGCCCGGACGGCCCTGCTGGCGGTGGATCGCTGGATGCAGCGGGTGGAGCGGGAGCTCAGCCGCTTTCGGCCCGATAGCGACCTCAGCCGCCTCAATGCTGCAGCCGGGCGTCCCTATCGGGCCGGAGCGTTGCTGTGGCAGGTGACCCAGGCCGCATTAGTCCACGCCGCCGCCACCGATGGCGTCTTCGATCCCACCATCGGACGGGCGTTGGTCGAAGCCGGGTATGACCGCTCTTTCGAGCTGATTACTGACCGGCGTGATGCGCCTCGTTCCGCATTCTCCCTTCCCGTCGCGACCTGGCGCGATATCCATTTCGATTCCGAACGCCGTTCTATTACCCTGCCCGAAGGCGTACAACTTGACCTGGGCGGCATCGCCAAGGGCTGGGCCGCAGATCGGGCGCTGGACATCCTGCAACCTTTGGGCCCAGCCCTGGTGGACGCGGGCGGCGATCTGGTCATCGGCGATCCGCCGCCCGGCGAAGATGGCTGGCCCCTGGCTGTGGCTGATCCGCTCTCTCCCGAAAACGACCTGGTTTTTCTGACGTTAGCCAACGCAGGGCTGGCCACTTCGGGCACGGATCATCGCCGCTGGCGACTGGGCGGGCGGCAGCACCATCATCTCATCGATCCCGCCCGCCGCCAACCAGCCCGCACAGACATCCTCGCAGCAAGCGTGATCGCTGCCACTGCAACTCAGGCCGACGTCCTGGCCCTGACGCTGACTGTCATGGGGTCGGGCGCCACCGACGCCTGGATGACAACGCACCCCCACATTCCTGCACTTCTGGTTCTCAACGATGGACGCACACTCCAAAACCCGGCCTTTGCCCGTCACGCCGGAGCCTATTTCCCGATCTACGCCTGAAGCAGACCTCGAATCGTCGGTCTCCTGGCAGACGACGCTTTCTCTTTTTCTGGCTGCTGTCCTGGGAGCGGCCCTGGCCTTGTGGATTCTGCCACACTGGCTGCCTGCGCTCTTCTCCGACATCGCTGCACAAAAAGCCTATTGGCATCTGGCCCGCTCTTCCGGCATCGTCGCCTATTTGCTGCTCTGGGTCAGCACCGCGCTGGGACTGCTGATCACCAATCGTATGGCCCGGGCCTGGCCCGGCGGACCCACCACCTTCGATCTGCATCAGTTCGCCAGCCTGCTGGCTCTGGGCTTTACCGCCTTCCATGCTATCATTCTATTGGGAGATGAATACATTGGCTACACCTTCCTCCAGATACTGATTCCCTTCGCGGCCACTGGCTACAAACCGGTCGCCACGGCCCTGGGGCAGATCGCCTTCTACCTGGCAGCCATCATCAGCTTCAGCTTCTATGTACGAAATCGCATCGGACGTCGAGCCTGGCGCACGCTTCATTACGCCAGCTTTCTCATCTTCCTGCTCATCACGGTGCACGGCCTTTTCGCCGGCACAGATACCGCAACCCTCTGGCCGCTCTATCTCGCCAGCGCCGCCAGCATCCTTTTTCTGACCCTCTATCGTATTCTCATTACCCGCATACAAAAACCTCACTTCACGCACACACCCAAAAGGAGCACTCGTTGAAACGTAAATACTGGCTTTTGTTGGCCATTGTCGCTATCATTATTTTGATTCCCGCCATTCTGGCCTTCGCCTCTGGCGGCCCCACCAATCCTCCTGTCGAGCGGCAGGTGAATTGGGATTCACCCCAGACCCAGCAGCTTTTCTCTCGCGCCTGCGCCGATTGCCACAGCAATGAGACCAAGTGGCCCTGGTATTCCAAAATACCCCCGGTCTCTCTGCTGATTGTGGATCATGTCAACGAAGGCCGCGAGAAATTCAATATCTCCGCCCGGGATATGGGCGATGCAGACGAAGCAGCCGAGGCTCTGCAAGAAGGCGAGATGCCTCTGCGGGACTACCAGCTCATGCACCCCGAAGCCCGGCTTTCTCCCACCGAAAAACAGGCGCTCATCGATGGACTGCTGAAGACATTTGGCGGTGAAGGCGGGGAGCGCGGCGAAAAAGATGATGATTGAATCCTTTGAGCGCGATGACTGATTCCACCATTCTCCTCATCGAAGATGATCCCATGATCGCGGAGCCCTTGCTCTTCGGACTTGAGAGCGAGGGCTTTCGCGTCCTGCACGCCGCCGAGGGGCCCGAGGGCCTGCGCCTGACCCGTGACGCCGCACCCGATCTTATCCTGCTGGATGTGATGCTGCCGGGCATGGACGGCTTTCAGGTCCTGCGCAAAATTCGCCAGGACTCCACAGCGCCTGTGCTCATGCTCACCGCCCGGGAGCAGGAGATGGATCGGGTGATGGGCCTGGAGAGCGGCGCAGATGATTATATTGTCAAACCTTTCAGCTTTCGCGAATTGCTGGCGCGTGTGCGAGCCAATTTACGCCGGGCGAACATGAACCGGGCCGCAGCCGCACCGCCTCAACAGATTGTCATCGGCCCCATCAGCATCGATATCGACGCGCATCTCGTGCGGCGAAACGATGCTCTCGTAGATCTGACGGAGAAGGAATTTGCGCTGTTGGCGGCCTTGATGACCCATGCCGGTCGGGCGGTGCCCCGGCATCAGTTGCTGGATATGGCCTGGGGCGAAGACTGGATCGGCAGTCCTCGCACCCTGGATGTTCATATCCGCTGGTTGCGTGAGAAGCTGGAGACTGATCCCTCACATCCTCAACTCATTCTCACCGTGCGCGGTTACGGCTACCGCTTTGCTACGCCTGATAGCACATCTTTGTGATGAACGCACTTCGTCGTCTTGATCCCCGGCGCAGTCTTACAGTGCGCATTATCTTCATCAATCTCACGCTGATTCTGCTGGCATTGGGCAGCCTGGTGTTCTGGACCGGGTTTCGTCTGCAACGGAGCATCATCGCATCTGCGGAATCGGAATTGAAAGTGCGTTCTCTGATTATCGCCAACGGCCTGCGCGAGCCTGTACAGCAGCAATTGGCTTATGAGGATGATTATTATGCCGAGGGCGGCGATGATCATGAAACGGAAAGCAATGATGGCGAGGATGGGGATAAGAAAGATGGCGCCGGCGATCATACGGTGGTGTTTGCTCCCATCGGCGATCGCGACTTCAAGGCGATTGTCGACAGCTTCGCCCGGGAGATGAACGCCCGAGTCACCATCCTGGATTCGGAGTTGGTGGTGCGCTATTCTTCCGATGAAAGCGTGCCGTTACACCTCCCGGATCGACGCCCGGAGACTGTGGCGGCATGGCGACAGGATGAAAGTCATGACATCCGTTTTGATGAAGCATCTGGCGAAGACCGGCTTTTTGTGGCTGCACCCATTTTGGGAAATGAAGGCGTTAATGGCGTGGTGCAGCTTTCCGTTCCCATGAAGGACATTCAGAAACGGGTGGGGGCCATGTGGCTGACCTTGATCACCGCAGGCCTGGCGCTGACGGTTCTCTTCGTGCTAGCGTCCATCTTCCTGGGCAGACAGATCACACGCCCCCTACATCGGCTTGGCGCTGCGGCCCATCGTCTCGCCGATGGTGATTTTGGCACGCGATTGGAGATGGCGCGGGAGGATGAACTGGGCGTTCTGGCAGCCGCTTTCGATCACATGGCCGAGGAGATCAGCCAGTTGCTGGCCCGAGAACGAGCGTTCGTGGCCAACGCCTCGCATGAGCTGCGCAGTCCCGTCACCTCCATCCAACTCAGGGCTGAGTTGCTGGAAATGGTCGCGGCCGATGATGCGCGACGGGAGCGCTACATTCGTGAGATTCACCAGGAATCGGAAAATCTGGGGCGATTGCTCCAACAACTGCTGGACCTGGACCGGGCGCAATCCGCCAGCCATCCTGCCGATCCCATCGACATCGCTCCTTGTCTGCGCAAGGTATGCGATCTCATGCTGCCGTTGGCCGAACACGCTGGCCTCTCCATGACCGTGGATATTCCACCATCGCTTTCCGGCATTTCTCTTGATGCCAGGGATTGTGAGACCGTCTTCCGCAATCTGCTGGACAACGCCATCAAATATACGCCCGCTGGCGGTTCGGTGCAGGTGCAGGCCCGAGACGCCGCCAACGGCGTGGAAATCGTGGTGCGGGATACCGGCATGGGGATTCCCGCCCAGGACCTGCCATTTATTTTCGATCGTTTCTACCGGGTGGATAAGGCTCGGGATCGCACCGGCAGCGGTCTGGGCCTGGCCCTGGTAAAGGAAATCATCACTCAGGCTGGCGGCGAAATTCGGGCCGAATCGGATGAAGGTCAGGGCGCAATGGTGATTGTGCGTCTTTTACGTTCGTAAGATCGGGGGTTGGGCGAGGTGGGGAAGAGAGCGTTTTGCGCGGGGCTTGACATTCTTCCCGTATCCTTTTTGCTCATCCTGCGTTAATGAAGGGTGTTACCAGTGAAACGCCGCTCATGTTTCACTCATTTTTTGTTACCGGACAGGCTGCTATCAGAAACGCCTGTGTGGTTGCCTTTTTTCTCAACAGGAGGTGGTATCCCGCAGAAAGAGAGAACGCTTCACCAAAACACACATTTTGAAGGGAGAATCGATATGAATCTTGAAGAACCAACTCAAACACCCGCACACAGCTCCCCCAACTTTTTGCGCTGGCTTCTGTTTGGCGGTCTGGCGATCTTCGTTCTGGTGGGCAGTTTACTCTTTTGGCCCCAGAAAGACGCCGCGGTGGTGCAGGCCAAAAGCAACTACCTGACCGACTTCGTCAACACCTATCCCAACACCGCCGGAACCCAGCTCGATAGTTGCAGCACCTGTCATACCAGCGTGCCCAATCGCAATCCCTATGGGGACGATTACAAGTCCCATGGACACAACTTTCAGGCCATCGAATTGCTGGATTCGGATGGCGATGGCTACTCCAACATTGAGGAGATCAATGCACTGACCATGCCTGGCGATCCCAGCAGCCATCCCGGCGCCGCGCCCACCATCACGCCGGTGGCAACCGCCACCCCTCCGGGCGGTACGCCGCCTCCAGTTGGCGAGTATCAACTCATCGGCTGGAATGATCTGGGCATGCACTGCATGAACGAATCCTTCGCCAACCTGGCCATTCTGCCGCCTTACAACAACATGTGGGCGCAGCTCATCCGCACCGGTCCCGAGCCAGAGATCGTCACCAATAATGTGGTGATCGAGTACAGTTTTCAGAACAACACCACCAGTTCGGATAAAATCGATTTCTGGCAGTACGCCAATCAACTCTTCGGCGTGAACTTGCAGCCGGATGAGGGGCTGACCGGAGCCCGATTGACAGGAACCATGCAGGCGGACGGCGACCATTTCATCATCGAGGGCGTGCCTCTGACCCCTTACGAGGATAACTCGCCCCATGTCCAGCAGCCCTATCAGTTGGCGGATCTTGTAGCCAAGGACGCGACGACGGGCGAAGTGTTGGCCCGCACCACCTTTGTGGCGCCTGTTTCCACGGAGATGAACTGTGACGACTGTCATAGCGACGGCATGGAGGGCATCTCCACGGGCAATGTCGAGACCAACATCCTGTCATTGCATGACAAGGAGGAGGACACCAACCTCATGGCTCAGCGCCCTGTGCTCTGCGCCAACTGTCACGCCTCCAACGCGCTGGGCATGTCCGGCAATCCCGATCTGCCCAGCCTTTCCCATGCCATTCATAGCAAGCATGGCGGCGATGGGGATGGCGGCGATGGCGGGGATGATTGCGATGATGATGGCATCCCCAACGGCCTGGATCCCACTGACGGTTGCGATGATGACAGCGCTCCCACGCTTTCGATGGCGCCGGACAGCGCTGAATCGACCAGCGACGCCAAGGCCGAGTGCTATCAGTGCCATCCCGGCCCGCAGACCAAGTGCCTGCGCGGAACCATGGCCGCCGCGGGCATGACCTGTCAGGACTGCCACGGCAGCATCCAGGATGTTGCCAGCGAGAGCCGCGAGCCGTGGGTCGATTTGCCCACATGCGGAAGTTGTCATGGCGATCAGTACGCAGAGGAGCCGGGCAAGCTCTTCCGCCAATCCAAGGGACATGGCGGTTTGTACTGCGAGTCCTGTCATGGCAGCACGCACGCTATCCTTCCCAGCACCGAAGATCGGGATAACATTCAGGTGATCCGGCTGCAAGGTTACGCTGGCACGCTCCAGGAATGCAGCGTGTGTCATGGCGACAACGTGCCCGACGGGCCCGGACCACACGGGATGACCAATCCTCACCCCAATCCTACGGCCACGCCCACCTCGGCCGCTCCCACGCCCACTTCGCCGCCTCCCACGCCTACCACAGCGCCTACGGCGCAGCCCACCGCCACGGTTCAACCAACTCCCGATCCCACGGCCACGCCGCGGCCGGGCGCAGTGCAACTATGGTTGGAGCCATCGCACCAATCGGTGAGAGAAGGTGAAACCTTCAACCTGGACATGAAGTCGGATGGAGCCAGTGTGGCCGGGCATGAAGTCACTTTGCGCTTTGACCCTGCGATCCTCCAGGCCCAGTCCGCCATTCTGGGCGACTGGTTGCAAAACAGCGGACGCACGGCCGCGCCTCTGGGCCCGACCATCGATAATCGAGCGGGCGTCATTCGGTTCGGAGCCTACAGCTTCGGCAGCGGTCAGCCGCCCTCAGGCGAAAGCTGGCTGGCGCGATTTACTTTCCGGGCTGTGGACAAGGGCGAGTCCCGGGTGCGCTTCACGGATGTCATCCTCACCGATGCGGCGGGCCAGGCCTATGCCAATGTGCAGGCCCGAGACGCCCGCGTCACTGTGGAGGAGCTGGAAGGCGATCTCAACGGCGACTGCGTGGTGGATATCAGCGACATCATGATGGTGGTGTCGGCCTGGGGTCAGCAAAATGATCAGCCCGGCTGGAATCCTGCGCTGGATCTGGATGGCAACGGCGTCATTGACGTCAGCGATATTATGATCGTTGTCGGACATTGGGGCGAGACGTGCGGCGGGGCCACAGCCATGGAACGCGAGGACATCGCTCCCAGAGATGGTCGTGACAATGATGTTTTGGGCCTCGACCAGACGGCGCAGATGGGCTTCAGCCCCCGCAATGGCGTCGCATCCCTGGCAACGGGCGTGTATGAGGTGCAACTCACCGCAGCTCAGGTCACAGATCTGGCCAGTTTCGAGGCGGATGTCGCCTTCGACGCCAGCCGCTTGCAGTTGGAAGAAGTGATCTTCGGCAACTGGCTGGGTTCCACCGGCCGCCAAATCATCCCCCTAGGCCCGACCATTGACAACGCCACCGGCAGCGTCTCGCTGGGTGCGGTGAGTTTCGGCTCGCAACCGGGCGTCGATGGGGCTGGCATTCTCGCCACCCTGCGCTTCCGCGTCATCGCCCCTGGCGTCTCGCAACTTGACCTGGAGAATGCCAAGATGACGGATACACAGGGTTCGTCCCTGACGCTTTCTACAGAATCAGGGCGTGTGATCATCGGCAGTGACGCCATGGTTTATCTGCCCGTACTTCACTGACCACCCTTCAAACACACCAAAACACAACAGCCGCCTCCATTCCAGGGGCGGCTTGTTGTGTCAATGCTTTGCTGGCTCATGGCCCGCCCGGAACCAGGTCGAAGACGAAGGTCCCCACCCGGTTGGATTGGTCCGATTCCAGGCCTGCGCTCACCGCAGTGACCAGATAGGAGGCGTTGCGGCTGGCATCGGAAAGCACGCTGGCGTCGGGGTCGAGCCAGGCGGGGTCGGTCAGGCCCCTTCCACCGGCTCCAGCGCCATGATGGGGATATGACGCTCGATTTTATCCGATACACACACCCTCGACCAGATTATTGTTTTCGTTGGTTTCTTTGACGTTATCGAGGATATCAACCATAATTGTGAAACCACAATCGGGATTAAAGCAACCTTTTGGGATATCCACGTTTATACTCGATGTAGTGGTTTCACCGGCCTTTAGTGGGCCTGTTGCACCTTGCGCTCTTACCTTTTGCTTCTGTCCAGGCGCCATAGAGAATTCGACTTCCACCTCAGAAGAAGCCGCCTCGACATTCCCCTGATTCTTGACGTAAATTTGCAAGCTACCTGTTTGATCCCGTTGGCAAAATGTCGGATTTCCAGGCGCTTTTACAGGCACTAAATCGGGGCCGGTTGGGGGGGATCCTCCGTTTACGCATCCACTTAAGACGGCTATTGTGACTAAAATAAGAAAGGTCATTTTCTGTAATTGTTGACTCATGATGAACCTCCTTTTAGGCGATTTTAGAATTTGTGTTAGCGGTTGGGGTGAGGATATGGTCGTGCTTGTTTCCTTTTTACACGTGCTTGACGTCAAACGGCGATGGGCGATTCGTGCTGTGCGGCCTTTTGCATCTTCGCCGCCTGCTTTCTGGGGATGTCGGTTGGTCGCGCGGGTTTCTCTTCCACGCCCGCGGCCTGATTTAACGCCCGAAAATCCGCCTGGAACCCGGCGATGATGTCCTGGGGCGCGGGGATGACCGCGGCCGCGGTGTTCAGGGTCACGCTCACCTGGCCCGCATAGCTAAAAATGCTCATGCCGATGGCCAGGTCGCCGGGATGGGGCACGGCGAAGAGCGCCCGCTCGATGCGGCGGCCCGCCATAAAACGGGGCTGCGCCGGCCCGCGCACGTTGGTCATGGTGGCCGTGGCCTTGGTGCAGAAGAAACGGACGCCCGCTTTCTCCACCGCGCGGGGAACCAGCCCCAGCCCATTCAGCACGCCATACGACACCCAGGCCTCGGGCGTGCGCTTGATCGCGTCCATGCGCTGGTGCAGCAGGCGCAGCCGCTGGGCCGGATCGGCCACGTCCACGGGCAGGGTGAGGAAGACCAGGCCGAAGCGATTGCCCAGGCCCGACGCATCCGCGCCCCCGCGCAAATCCACCGGCACCAGGCTGCGCAGGCTCACCCGGTCGGGGTTCTCGCCCCGGGCCAGGAGATAGGCCCGAAAGCCGCCGCTCATGGCGCTGAGCAACACGTCGTTCACCGTGGCGGCCAGGGCCTTGCCCACGGCCTTGATGTCGGCCAGGGGGATGGGGTCGGACCAGGCCACGCGGTTGGCCGGGTCGGTGCGCCCGCGCAGGATGCTCTCCGGGTCGGGCGGGATGAAGAGCAGCTTGCCCAGGGCGCGCGTCGCCAGGACGCCCCAGCCCAGGGCGCGGCGAGGACGGCGGGCCAGATCGAGGCTGCGGCGGGCCAGGTCGGTCGCCAGGTCCGCCGCGCCGTACCCGGCCGCCACCCCGGCCAGGATGGGGCTTGCCAGGGGTTCGGGCGCGGGCTCCCGCCACACGGTCTCGGGCGAGGCGTCGGTCAGGGCCGCCAGCACCTGCATCATGGCGGAGCCGTCGGCCAGCGCGTGCTCGAAGCGCAACACCACGGCCCGACCGCCCGCTCCATCCCCCAGCAGATGCAGCGACCACAGGGGCCGGTCTGCGGGCAGGGGCTCGCTCATCAAGCCCTGGAAGGCCCGGCGCAGGGCTTCGGGATCATCGAGGTCGTCAAGGGTCAGGGCGTGGA
>JALSPL010000248.1 GCA_026985975.1 Anaerolineae bacterium
ACCACGGCCATGCTCGTATCGCTGGCTGTGGCCATCGCCGTCAGCCTGTTCACCTCGCGGCGCATCGTCGAGCCCATCCGGGCCATGATGCGGGCCAGTCGCGAAATCGCGGCCGGTCGCTTCGACCGCCGGGTGGCCGCGCCGGGCGAGGATGAGCTGGGCGAGCTGGCGCGCAGTTTCAATCAGATGGCCAAGGAGCTGGAAACCACCGAACAGCGACGGCTGAATCTGATCGCGGATGTGGCCCATGAGCTGCGCACGCCCCTGACCAACATCCGCACCATGCTGGACGCGCTGAGCGATGGCGTGCTGCCAGCCGACGCCAGCACCTACGGCGTCATGAGCAAGGAGGTGCGGCGCTTGCAGCGTTTGGTGCATGACTTACAGGAGCTGTCGCGGGCCGAAGCGGGCCAGATGCCCATCCATCCCGAACCCACGCCGCCCGAAAGCCTGATCTCGGGCGTGGTGGATCGGCTGGCCCTGCAATTCAACGACAAGGGCGTGGCTCTGCACGTGGCCATCGCCCCGGATCTACCACAGGTGCTGGCGGACCCCGCCCGCATCACCCAGGTGCTGGTGAATATCCTGGGCAACGCCCTGCAATACACGCCCGCAGGCGGCGAGGTGTGGGTCTCGGCCAAACAGCGTGGGGATGAGGTGCAGTTCGTGGTGCGCGACAGCGGCCGCGGCATCTCGGCGGAGGACCTGCGCCACATTTTCGAGCGTTTTTATCGGGTGGATAAATCGCGGGCCCGGGCCAGTGGCGGCAGCGGCATTGGTCTGACAATCTCCAAACACATCGTCGAGGCCCATGGCGGGCGCATCTGGGCCAAGAGCGAGGGAGCGGGCCAGGGCAGCGCGTTCGGGTTTACGCTGCCGGTGGCGTAAAATCTGGAGACCGGAGATAGAGGACGGGAGACCGGTGGTGGGGCGGACCTTGGACTTTGTATATTGGACTATGTAACTGGAGTCTGGCGAAAATGGAATTGGTCGAGATTAGTGCACATCAGGTCCAATCATCTGACGAAAAGTGACGAAAGGACGAAGATGGACGGTAGTCGTTCCTGCTAATTCGTCTACCTTCGTCCCATCGTCCTTTCGTCCGTAGTAGCGAGATCGTTATTTTTTGCTCCGCACAAGACAGCACGGCAAAACTGCGTAACATCAGTACATAAGTCAAATCTTCATCAAATCTTCATATTTCTGTTAATTCCCCGTCATGCGGTCCGTTTAGACTGGGAATGCTTCCGGAAAACCACCTGCCGGAACGAATCACGCATCCTGCCAAGGAGGAATGTCATTATGATGATGGGTTTTGGCGGCTTCGGTCTGCTGCTCATGTTTTTGCTCTTTATCCTGGTCATCGGCGCCGCCGTTGCCCTGGTCAGTCTGATATTTCCCAGGCCCGCCAATCCCGATCATCCTGCGCAGCGCTATCAGTCGCAGCCCGCCGAAGACTCGGCTCTGGCCATCCTCAAGCAGCGCTACGCCCGGGGGGACCTGACCCGCGAAGAGTACGAAACCATGAAGCAAGACATCCTGGCGAATTAATCGCAAAAAAACGCCCGACCTGGAAACCAAAATTTTTCTTTGTTTTTTCTGCGCACTGTCGTGTCTTCACGTCCTTCACGGTTTGAAGTCGGACACGTAAGCAGTTAGCGTTTCTTTGTTTCCCGGGTGGGAGTAGTTCGACAATGTCACATTTCCGACAAACGTTTCTTTCCACGTCATTCCGACGACCGAAGGGAGGAGGAATCTAGTCCGAAGGGCGCTCCCTTCGGCTGTGCTCAGGACATGCCTCAGTCATTTCACTCCTTCGGAATGGCGTAATGTGACATTGTCAAAGTAGTCAGATAGAGATATTTCGCGAATGCGTTGTCCGATGACAATCTTCATCATTTCGTCAAGAAACCGTCAAGAGCCGGTCATACAGAACTGTTAGAGTGGGAAGAGTAAACGCAAAACGCCACTTTTCAGCTCCATTCACGAAAAACACACAAGGAGATACATCCATGAACACAAAAAACGCACGCCTGCTTCTCATCCCCCTGGCGCTGCTGGTCGTCATCATCCTGGCAGCCTGCACTCCCGCAGCACCCGAAGTCAATGTTCCTGCAAACCAGGTCGAGATGATGAGTGAGCAGACCGAAGAAGAGATGATGGCCGGGCAATCGGAAGAAGAGATGATGGGCGAAACCAAGTCCAGCCCCACGGCGGGCCTTTCGAAAAACGCCGACGGCTTCTACGATATCAGTGTTGCGCAGCTACAACGAATGTTGCCTGACAAGGATTTCGTTCTGGTCAATGTTCACATCCCCTTCGCCGGAAACATCCCCCAAACTGATGTCTCCATCCCCTTCAACGAAATCGACCAGAACCTTGACCAACTGCCCGCCGACAAGGATGCGCCCCTGGTCCTCTATTGCCGCAGCGGCGCTATGAGCACGGCCGCGGCCAAGACGCTGGTGGGCCTGGGCTACACCAATGTCCTCGAACTGGATGGGGGCATGAACGCCTGGGTGGCGGCAGGCAACACTCTCACCAAAAATTAATCTTCTCCGGGTAAGTCCGGCTGCTGACAAAGCGTCTGAGTGATGTTCTATCGGGATCAGCCCACACAGATCCTATCACACACGCTCAAGGAGATTTCCCATGACGCTTCTCAAGTCCAAAAAGAATATCACGCTCCTGCTGGCAGCCCTCGCTGTCATGCTGCTGCTGGCCATCCCTGCGGCAGCTTCAGGAGGCAATGACGGCGGCTTTGTTCACGGCCCCACAGTCTGGGTCGATGGCGAGGCCTACTACATGGCTCCGGGCGCCCCGGACGGCGTCGATGGCGCCCCCGACATCCCCGGACATTACTGGAAGCAGGTCGCCCCCTATCAGCTCATTGGCAAACATTACAACACCGGCCCCTTTGGCACGCCCAACTGGTGGTCTTCGGATGCTGACAACGGTCAACTCCTCTACATCGTTCGGGCCACCATCGACACCTGGTCGCCACAGAAGGCTGCCACCTACGCCCGTCGCGGCTTCGTCCACTACCACGAGCTGGTCCGGGCCGATGACTGGGACGCCACAAAAACGCTGACCTTCCACCCCACCAAAATCGTCTGGCTCAAGCACATCGCGGTCGATAGC
>JALSPL010000249.1 GCA_026985975.1 Anaerolineae bacterium
GCCTTCCTGGCCCGAACCCGGCCTCACGAGCTCGCGGGCCTGCCCTTCCTCACCCTCGCGGCCGAGGCCCAGCTTCTGCACCTGGCCTCCCACGCGGTGCTGGAGCACGGCGGCGAACAGGGCGCAGTCTGGATCTGGTTCTACGACATCGACCGCCTGTTGCGTCGCTGGGGCGAGGGGATGGATTGGGCGATGACCCTGGCCTGGGCCCAGCGATTGGGCTGGGAGGCCGCGTTGCACGAAGCCCTGGGCATCACCGCCCGCGATTTCAGCGCGCCCATGCCCGCGACCATTTCCACCTGGTTGCAGCTACCCCAGAGCAAATTACGCGGGTATAATACCATGCGCCAGATGACCTCCCCGGCCCGCAGCAGCTCCCTCACCATCTTTCACGTCCTGCGCGGGCTCACGTGGCGGCAGCGCCTGCGACAGATCTGGCACATGAGTTTCCCCTCGCGAGATTATATGAAACGTCGCTATCCCAACATCCCCTGGCCCGCAGCCTATCCCTACCGCTGGTTCGACGCTGCCCGCAAACTCCTGCCGGCGTTGCTTCGCGAATAACATCTCATGCAAAACCTGACCGAAACCTTCTATCGGCAAATGCAAACCATCCGCCGGGTGGAAGAAACCCTGCTGAAACTCTTTTCGCAGGGGAAAATCCGCGGCACCGTGCACACCTGCCTGGGCCAGGAAGCCACCGCCGTCGGCGTTATCAACGCCCTCGACCGGCAGCGGGACGTCATCTTCTCCAACCATCGCGCCCACGGCCATTTTATCGCCTACGGCGACGACGTGGCCGGTCTCATCGCCGAAGTTGCGGGCAAAAGCTCGGGCGTATGCGGCGGATTGGGCGGCACCCAGCACCTGCACCAACGCAACTTCTACACCAACGGCATCCAGGGCGGCATCGTTCCGGTGGCCACGGGCGCGGCAGCCGCCGAGAAGCGAAAAGGCTCGGGCGCTATCACCGTCGTCTTTTTAGGCGATGGCACCATGGGCGAAGGCGTCGTCTACGAGTCCTTCAATATCGCCGCCCTGTGGAACCTGCCCATTCTCTTCGTCGTCGACAACAACCAATACGCCCAGACTACGCCCGTCATCCGGGCCCAGGCCGGGCGTCTGCAAGATCGCGCCGTCCCCTTCGGCATCAAGACCGGCGTGGTCGCGGCCGAAGACTACGACGTCTTCAGCGTCTACCAGGCCGCCCGTCGGGCCGTGACGTATGTGCGCGACCAATCCGCCCCCTACTACCTGCTGCTCAACAGCTATCGGCTGGGCCCCCACAGCAAGGGCGATGACCACCGGGATGAATCGGAAATCGCCCGCCACTGGCAAAACGACCCGCTGGCCCGGCTGGCGGAGCAACTGCCGCCCGCTCGACGTCAGGCTATCGACGCCGCCATCGAACAACGCCTGCAAACCATCCTCACCGCCATCTTCGCCCCGGCCTCGCCCCTGAACGCCGCACACTGAATCCTGAATCCTATATCCTCAATCCTGAATCGTAGATCCTCAATCCTGTATCCTCAATCCTCCCCATGCCCCCTCGCCCCCTCACCTACCTCGCCGCTCTGCAAAGCGCCCTGCACGCCATGATGGCGGAAGATGAACGCGTCATCGTCCTGGGCGAAGATATCCTCGATCCCTACGGCGGCGCCTTCAAGGTGACCAAGGGACTTTCCACCGCCTTCCCCCATCGCGTGTGGACCACGCCCATCAGCGAAGCGGCCATCGTGGGCGTCGCCAATGGTCTGGCCCTGCGCGGGATGCGTCCTGTGGCCGAGATCATGTTCGGCGACTTCATCACCCTGGCCGCCGATCAACTCATCAATCACGCCGCCAAATTCCGGGCCATGTACAACCAGCAAGTCAGCGTTCCCCTCACCATCCGCACCCCCATGGGCGGCGGACGCGGCTACGGTCCCACCCACAGCCAGAGCCTGGAAAAACTCTACCTGGGCGTTCCCCATCTGCACGTCGTCGCTCCCTCTCTCTTTCATCAACCGGGCGAGCTGCTGCGGCGGGCGGTGCTGTTGGATGACGATCCCGTCCTGTTCATCGAGCACAAAAGCCTTTACCCCGCCCCGCTGCCGGGCCCAAACGACGATTTCGAGATCAGCGCCATCGACGACGGCACGGGCTACGCGGCCATGCGCGTGCGCAACGCCGCCGACGGCCCGCCCGACGCACTCATCATCACCTATGGCGGTCTTAGCCTGCCCCTGGCCGAAACGCTGCGCCACCTGGCCCGGGAAGAAGTGGCCGCCCTGGCCTATTTGCCCGGCTCACTGCATCCCCTGAACCTGGCGCCCATCCTGGCGGACGCAGCCCGGATCGGACGCGTGATTATCATCGAAGACGGCCCCGAAGGCTTCGGCTGGAGCCCCGAGGCCGCGGTGCAGATCTACGATGCGGTGGGCCCGCAGTTGACCGCCCCCATCCGCCGCGTCGCCGCCCGCGCCGACATCATCCCCGCCGCCCAACATCTGGAAGCCGAGACCCTGGTCACGGCCTCCAAAATCGAGCAAGCCATCTGGGAGGTCCTATTTTCCGCATGAAACGATTGATCCGACTGCCGCAAATCGGCGTCAATGATGACACAGCTTTTCTGATCGAATGGCTGGTGGAGCCGGGCCGGCAAGTGCATCCGGGCCAGGCCCTGTGCACCGTCGAAACCACCAAGAGCGTGGTGGATATCGAAGCCGAACAAACAGGATTCATCTATCCCCTCATCCCGATTCATGCCGAAATCGCGGTGGGCGCGGCCATCGCCGTCATCACCGACGAAGCGGAAGACCCCGCCCAGATCGCGGCCTGGGCGCAAGAGCAAGAAAAAACGCCCGCCGTTCCCAAAACCGACGCATCTCAGCGAAGCTGGACCAAAAAAGCCGAACTCCTGGCCCGCCAGCACAACATCGAGATGGAAACGCTGCTGGCCCGGCACGATGGCCCCCGTCTCACAGCAGAAGACGCCCGGCGGCTCATCGAGCAAATAGAGGCCGACGCCGGGCCCGATCTCAGCGCCGTCATCGATCTGGTGGACGATGTGTTCCCGGCCAACCGCATCCAGCGATTGGTCATCCTCGGCGGCGGCGACGGCGCGGTGCAGGCGCTGGACGCCATCGCC
>JALSPL010000250.1 GCA_026985975.1 Anaerolineae bacterium
CGAGCATTTTCAGGATCTGTAAGCGTTCGTCAGACACGATGTAACTCCTTTGAGCGGGAAAGGGATTTTGTTCGAGAAAAAGATCGGGTAAGATTGAATTGGAAGACCCGCCAGCGTCTGCGTCGCGGACCAATGACCACCTCGATGTGATCGGCGCCGTCGCCGGCGGTGATCTCGATGGCGTCCTCATGCAGCGCCTTCAGCAGCTCGGGGTCCTCGATGATAGTGCGGGCCGTGGCCACATCGTCATCAGATATCGGCGTCATCGCCAGCGCCCGGCGCAGCAACGAGAGGGGGATGGGCAGGGCCAGGGAAATGACGAAGTCATCGCTCTCCAGCAGCGCCTGCACCCAGACGCCGTGGCGTTGCGCCCGCAGCCAGGAACCGGCCAGGGCCAGCGCACCAGCGGCCACCGCCCCCAGGACCAGCAGCCCGCCGGGCCGCGGCCAGCGAACAAGCCCATGCGAGCGGTAATGAGCAGATGATATGATGTTCATGACAATGCCTCCAGCAATTTGTCGCCTTCCTCGGCGCTGATTTTGCCCTCGGCCACCATCTGCAAAACGACCTTCTGCGCTGCGGCCAGGTCATCGTCGGATGATTCGGGCTCGGGCGGGGGCGTGACGACCGTGCGCGGGCTCGTCCCTTTTTGGCGGCCAAAGAAAGTCCCCAGCCAGCTCACACCCATGCGGCGGAAACCTGAAGCGCTGGCCGGTTGGGACATATCTGGCGGATTCGGGCCCACATACACATCGCCATCCGCTTCGATATTCAGCGCGACGGCGGGCGTCAGGCCCGTTGCGGGCGTCAGCGTGATGCTGTTTTCGTCGCTGTCCGCCGTTTGCTGCGCCAGTTCGATTTTGATGTGGCCGCCCGCCTTGATGCGGCCCGCCACTGCGGTCGCGGCAGGCAGTTGGATGTTGACCGCTTCGTCAGAGTGGATGCGAATTTTCTGCTTCTTGTCACCAGAGAGCTGCACGAAAATGGGGTCGTCGGAGGTGACATCCACGTCGCCCCGGCAATGCTTGATGAAGATCGGGCCATCCCCTTGCGTGATGGCGATGTCGCCTCCGATGTTTTTCAGGGTGGCCGGGCCGTCGATGGCCTCGATGCGCAGATTCCCCTGGACATTGGCCACGTTCAGCGGCCCGTCAGCCGCAAGCACTTCGATGCTGCCGGCGCTGTCCTTGAGCGAGACAGGGCCATCCAACTGCAAGCGCAGGGGGGTGGCGCGAGGGACGCTCACCGCGAGGCGACCATCCAGCCAGGCTTCGATTTGTCGCTCCTTTCGCGTCCAGCGCAGATCGCCCGTCCCTCTGATGACGGCGTTGTTTCCGGGCGCGCCCTTGATGGCGATGGGGCCGTCGCAGTGCAGGAAAAGCGTGTCCTCCGGATTCAGGCGCAGCGTCTCGGAGAGTATGTTGGGGCGTCGGTTCTTGCGTTTCTTCTTTTTGCCGGACATCATGCCGCCTCTCCTTTCAGTCGTTTGATGGCTTCATCCGAGGTGATTTTGCCCGCATCCAGGTCTGCCAGGATCTGGGTGCGGCGTTCGGGCGAAATGGGGCGGGGTTTGCCCTCATCCGCGCCCATAGGCTCATAGCCCAGCGCCCGAATTACCTCGTGCAATTGCGCCCGGGCTGTGGGATACGAAATGCCCATGATCTCCTGCATCCGATTGAGCTTGCCCTCGGAACGGATGAACAGCTCGATGAATTGTTGATGTTCGGGCGAGAGCCGGGCCAGGCGGGGCAGCTCGAAGGCCCCCTCCACGGATGTGCCGCAATGGGCGCAGGCCAGTTTGGTGACGTATAGGTTTTGTCCGCAAACGGGACAACGACCGGGGACAGGATATCTCATAAAGCGCCTCGATGGTAAAATTGTTGGTGTGTATTCAAATTTCTGAAGTTATTATAACGATAATTTTTATATTTGTCAAGTATTTTTCAATAATTTTGCACTCGAAATGAGAAATCTTTATTTTTGGCGTTTTATTTGTGGGCTTTCTTTTTGGATCATTTTCCGGATGTTGTATACTGATGCTATGACGCATCCTCTTCTCATCGCCTGCGTCTTGATTTCTGGCTCCCCTGAAAAAAGGTCTGAGTCAGCAATGACGTTCGGGAAAACAGCAAGAATGGTGGGGTTTCAGCCAGATTTTCTTGGCGAAACCTTGACATTTCTCTTTGCGCCTCGGCGTCTTTGCGTGAGATAAAGCTTTTTTCAGGGGATCCATTTCTTGAAACCAAACATCTCTCCCCTCTCTCCACCTTATGACTGATAACCTTTACCCTCTGGGCCAAACCGACATCCTCGTCACCCCCATCGGACTGGGAACCTGGCAATTTTCGCAGAATAGCATCGCCGCGGCCCCGGCAACTGGGCCATGTTGGACCAGGATGCCGTCAATGCCATCGTGCAGCAGGCTTTGGATGGCGGCGTCAATTGGTTCGATACCGCCGAGTTCTATGGCTTCGGGCGCTCGGAGCGAGCCTTGGCCCGGGCGCTGCTCACCGCCGGCGTCACGCCGGGCCAAGCCGTCATCGCCACCAAGTGGTGGCCCATCCCCCGCTTCGCGGGCAGCATCGGCAGAACCATCGATAAACGTATCAAAAACCTGTTGCCTTATCCCATCGATCTGCACCAGGTGCACTGGCCCCGCTCCCTTTCTTCCATCGAGTCGATAATGGACGCCATGGCGGATTTGGTTGAGGCGGGAAAAATTCGGGCGGTGGGGGTGAGCAATTACAACGCCGAACAGATGCGACGGGCCCACGCTCGTTTGGCCCGTCGCGGCATCCCTCTGGCCTCCAATCAGGTCAAGTACAATCTGCTGGATCGTAGCATCGAGCAGAACGGCGTGCTGGCCGCAGCCCAGGAGTTGGGCGTCACCATCATCGCCTATTCGCCCCTGGAGATGGGCCTGCTCACGGGCAAGTTCCACGCCGATCCCGGGTTGCTGGAGAGTCGGCCCTGGCGACGACGCCGAAAGCTGCGGAAGCGCCTGAGCGTCACGCAGCCGCTCATCGATGGCATGCAGGCGCTGGCGCAGCGTTACGACGCCACCATCACTCAGATCGGCCTCAATTGGCTGATCCACGCCCACGGCCCGACGGTGGTCGCTATCCCC
>JALSPL010000251.1 GCA_026985975.1 Anaerolineae bacterium
CACATAGCGGTCCAGCACCGCGTCCACGCCTTGCCAACGGGCGTCGTCAGAAGCATCGTCGGGCGTGTGTTTGGCGTCGATCACCACCGCATCGGGAGCCCAGAGTGCGGCCAGCAGGTCCATGTCCTGGCTGACGACGCCCCGGCTTTCGGCCTGAAGCAGCCAGCGGATGGCGGTCTCGTCATCATCGAAGGCGGGGATCATGGGCGTGGGCGCGGGCGCGGGCGACGCGGGCGCGGGGCCGCTGCACCCGGCCAACGCCAACACAACCAGCGCCAGCAACGCCCCCAGCATCAACCACTGCCCACTGTTCACTGCCCACTGCCTACTGCTCACTGCATACTGTTTACTGCTTACTGCACACTGCTTACTGTTCACTGACATCCTCCTCGAAAGGCAGCCGCGGCTGCCGGAAGGGGGCCCAGGAGAGGCGATGCACGGGCGCAGGCCCGAGCCGGGCAATGGCCCCCTGGTGTTGCTTTGTGCCATAACCTTTATGTCGAGCGAAACCATAGCCGGGATACCGCCCCTCCAGCTCTACCATGAGCCGGTCCCGGTACACCTTGGCGATGATGGAGGCGGCGGCGATGCTCATGGCGGCCCGCTCGCCCCGCACCAGCCGCTTTTGCTCCCATGCGCCCAGGGGCCGGGGAATATAATCGATAAGCAAAGCGTCGGGCGGCTGCGGCAGCGCGGCCAGGGCCGCCTCCATGGCCCGGTAGGTGGCGTTGAGGATGCCGATCTCATCGATGACGCGGGCCGGAATCACGCCCACCGCGGTGGCGGCAGCGGCGCGGATGCGGTCATAGAGGCGGTCGCGGGCCGCGGGCGTCAGGCGTTTGGAATCATCCACCCCGGCCAGGGCCTGGCGCAGACGCTCGGGGTCGGGCGGCAGGATGACTGCGCCCGCGACCACGGGCCCGGCCCAGGCGCCCCGCCCGGCCTCATCCAGCCCGGCCACCACGCGTCCCTGCGCCCACCAGACAGCTTCGTAGGCCAACACATCCATTTCCGTCATTCCCTACGCGTAGCCAAGCCGTCGCAATTCCGCGGGATTGGTGCGCCATTTGGGCCTGACCTTGACGTGCAGATCGAGATACACGCGTTTGCCCATGGCCGCCTCGATCTCCTTGCGGGCCTCGGCTCCGATTTTCTTGATCATACTGCCGCGCTTGCCCACCAGGATGCCCTTCTGCGACTCGCGTTCGACGAAGACGCGAGCGAAGATGTAGATCAGACCGTTTTCTCGCTCCTCGAAATCCTGCAAGTCCACGGCCACGGCGTGAGGCACTTCCTCCTGCAAATACATCAAGGCTTTCTCGCGAATCAGCTCGGCTGCCAAAAAGCGCTCCTGAATGTCGCTGACCTGATCGGGGGGATAGTAGCGGGGGCCGGGCGGGAGATGCCCGCGAATCACATCCACCAGCGCATCCACGCCCTGCCCCTTCAGCGCACTGACGGCGATGTCTTCCACCCGATCCGGGATCAGCGCCCGGTAGGCGTCGGCGTGGGCCAGCAGCTTATCGGGCGGAGTGATGTCGATCTTGTTCATGGCCAGGATGACGGGCAGATGTTGGCGGCGCAGGGCCTCGGCCACGCGGCGGTCATCCCGGCGGGGCATTTTGCTCACATCCACCACCCACAGGGCCACATCTGCGTCGGGCAAAGCCCGAAACGCCTCATCCACCATGTATTTGCCCAGTTTGTGTTGGGGCTTATGGATGCCGGGCGTGTCGATGAACACGATCTGGCAATCCTCGCGGGTGAGGATGCCGGCGATGCGGTTGCGGGTGGTCTGCGGGCGATGGGAGACGATGGCCACCTTCTGGCCCAAAATAGCGTTCATCAGGGTGGATTTGCCCACGTTCGGGCGTCCCACCACGGCCACGAAGCCAGAACGATGGTCGGGCGGCACGTCGGTGTAATCGTCAGATTGGTTAAGGAAGTCGTTGGGGTCGATGGACATGGGCATTCTCGCGCAATCGCCATGGGCTGCTGCACGCCAATAAGGGTGAAAATGTGCAAGCCAAGCTGGCGCAGTCGGCCAAGCCCGTAAAACGTGATGCGTAATGCGTAACGTCCTCACGTTTTAC
This sequence comes from Anaerolineae bacterium, assembly GCA_026985975.1. Lineage (GTDB taxonomy): Bacteria > Chloroflexota > Anaerolineae > J102 > J102 > M2005. Next base: position 2,094 of record JALSPL010000251.1, read on the forward strand.
GTTTTACGCATTACGTGTTTGACCGCTCGACCAACGTTGGCTTTGAAAATATCTCTGCAGACCAGGTCAAGGTCTATTTACGAAGCAGTGATTGAACTCACATCATAAGCGGGTTAGCGTACGATGTCAAAAGGCTAACCGATGGATCGCTTTCATTTTCGACGAGCAGATGCTATAATCATCACAGAAAATTGCGCTTCACACAGGGTTTCATAATCTCATGCCCATGATTTACCACGCCACAGCAGTCAAACAAGTCGAAATACTCGAAGGATATCGTCTGCTCCTGACATTCGATAATGGTGAGAAACGCGTTTTTGACGTAGAACCGCTGCTTACTTTCGGAAAATTCCGCGAACTGGCGTCGCCATCCCTTTTCAGGACAGTAAGGGTTTCATTTGATACGATTGCCTGGTCAAATGGCCTGGATCTGGATCCCGAATATCTTTACGAACACAGCAAAACGTTCTCAGCCGAGCCGATTGCGTCGCTATAACTTTACTCCAGGCTGCCCAGGCGGGCCTTGACATGGTGCAGTTGCTGGCCATGGAGGGGATATTTCCAGGCGGCAAAGACGCCGATGAGGATGGCGATCATGGGAACCAGGGTGATGAGGATGCGCAGGCCCAGGGCCACGTTGGGCGGCTGCGCCTCCAGCGCCGGATTGTACCCGGTCAGCGCCAGCATTCCCCCCAGCATCGTCCCCTGAAAAGCGAAGGCCAGGCGAATGATGAAGCCGTTCATGCCGAAATACATGCCCTCACGGCGCACGCCCGCGGTCAGCGAGTCCTCGTCGATGACATCGGCCAGCATGATGTCCCGCAGCATGAGCAGGCCCGCCAGGCCCAGCCCCAGCGTGGCCGTGGTGATGATAGCCTGCGTGTAGGTCTGCACAAACAACAGGGGCAGCAGCAACAACCCGAAAGCCAGCATCGAGGCGATGACCGTACGCCGGGTGTCCCAACGCTTGGCGGCCCACGCCCACAGGGCAAAGGCGGGGATGGCGGTGATGAAGGCTGCGCCGCTGAGC
>JALSPL010000252.1 GCA_026985975.1 Anaerolineae bacterium
CATGCTCCGTCTCCACCACATGCACATGATCGCTGCTGAGGCTGAGATGCACCGGCTCGTGCAGGAATTCCTGGGCCAGGCGCAGCACCCGCGGGGGGAAGGTGGCCGAAAACATGCCGGTGTTCACGTGTCGGTCGGGCAGATAGCTGCGCACCGCCCTCATGTCGGGATAAAAGCCCATGGAGAGCATCCGATCGGCCTCGTCGAAGATCAACATCTGCAAATGCTTCAACGAGAGATTGCGCTTGAGCAGATGGTCGAGAATGCGGCCGGGCGTGCCCACCACCAGATGCGCGCCCGCCTCGAACGCGGCGATCTGCGGACCGTAGCTGGCGCCGCCATAGACGGCGATGGTGCGGACGCCGCTGTCTGCGGCCAGGATCTCGGCTTCGTGGGCCACCTGTTTGGCCAGCTCGCGGGTGGGAACCAGGATCAGCACCTGGCAGCTTTTTTTGTTGGGATTGATGCGATCCAGCGCGGGAAGCAGAAAGGCGCCGGTCTTGCCGCTGCCGGTGTGCGATTGCACCAGCACATCCTTGCCCGCCAGCAGATAGGGCATCGATTTGGCCTGCACGGGCATGAGTTTCGTCCATCCGGCCCGGGCCGCGGCGGCTTGCAGGCGTTCGGGCAGGTCTTGCAGGGTGATTTCGGGGATGTCCTGGGGCGTCGCTTTATCTTTGTTAGATGGTTTTTCTGTCATAATCGTTGTTGTTTTGACGATGGCCGGAAGAGGATAACGTTTCTCGTCTCCCGTCTCTCGTCATCAAAGCGGGATGTTGCCGTGTTTTTTCCAGGGATTCGTATCTCGCTTGTTGCGCAGCATTTCCAGTGCATTGATGAGCCGCGGGCGGGTTTCGTGCGGGATGAGAATATCATCCACATAGCCCCGCGAAGCGGCGACGTAAGGATTGGCGAATTTTTGGCGGTATTCCGCCACCAGCCGGGCCCGTTCCGCCTCGGGGTCCTCAGCCGCGGCGATCTGGCGACGGTAGATGATCTTGACCGCGCCATCGGGCCCCATGACCGCAATCTCGGCCGAGGGCCAGGCAAAAACCAGATCGGCGCGGATGTGACGGGAGTTCATCACATCATAAGCGCCGCCATAGGCCTTGCGGGTGATGACGGTGATCTTGGGCACGGTGGCCTCACTGTAAGCATAGAGCAGCTTGGCGCCGTGCAGGATGATGCCGCCGTGCTCCTGCTCGGTGCCGGGCATAAAGCCGGGCACATCTTCGAAGGTGATGAGGGGGATATTGAAAGCGTCGCAAAAGCGGATGAAGCGGGCCGCTTTGGTGGAGGCGGCGCTATCCAGCACGCCCGCCAGGACCAGGGGCTGCTGGGCGATGACGCCCACGCTGCGCCCGCCCAGCCGCGCAAACCCCACCAGGATGTTCTGGGCGTAATACTCGTGCACCTCGAAGAAGAGGCCGTCATCCACCACCCGCTTGATGACTTCTTTCATGTCGTAGGCCTTGTTGGGGTTGTCGGGGATGATGTCGTCCAGTTCTTCGTCCTGCCGCATGGGATTATCGGTGGCGGGGACAAAGGGCGGGTCTTCCAGATTGTTCTGGGGGATGAAGGTGAGCAATTGCTGGGCGATGAACAGCGCGTCCTCCTCGCTCTTGGCCACGAAATGGGCGACGCCGCTCTTGCGGGCGTGAGTGTAGGCTCCCCCCAACTCCTCGAAGGTGACATCCTCGTGGGTGACGGTCTTGACCACCTCGGGCCCGGTGATGAACATGTGCGAGGTTTTATCCACCATGATGATGAAATCGGTGATGGCGGGCGAGTAGACGGCCCCGCCCGCGCACGGCCCCATGATCAGCGAAATCTGGGGAATAACGCCCGAGGCCAGGGTGTTGCGCAGGAAGATGTCGGCGTAGCCGCCCAACGAGACCACGCCCTCCTGGATGCGGGCCCCGCCCGAATCGTTGAGTCCGATGACGGGCGCGCCGTTTTTCATAGCCATTTCCATGATCTTGACGATTTTCTCGGCGTGAGCCTCGGAAAGCGAACCGCCGAACACCGTAAAATCCTGAGAATAGACATACACCAGACGACCATCGATGGTGCCGTACCCAGTCACCACGCCATCGCCCAGGGGACGATTTTTCTCCATGCCGAAATCATGGGAGCGATGCTGCACATAAGCGTCCAGCTCGCGAAAAGACCCCTTGTCCAGCAGCAGGTCCAGGCGTTCCCGTGCGGTCATTTTGCCCTTATCGTGCTGGCGACGAATGCGTTCCTCGCCGCCGCCCAGCAGCGTCTTTTCCCGCATTTCGTGAAGCAGATCGATCCGTTCTTTGTTGGTGGTCATGCCCTGATACTCATTGAATGATAAAAGTAGCGTCAAATTGACTCATTGGAACTTCAATTATAGCCGATGGCGTGATGAAACCAGAATTCTGACGGCGCGTACGCCAGCCATCCATGAATAAAACACGCCCGGCCCCATCTCGACGCGCGTGCCGCCCGTTACAGTCGAACAACGCTTATTTTTGTAACAATTCCCCAACACCCGCCAGCCAACCCGCGACCTCGGCCCGGCTGCGCAGGCCTAATTTGCCCAACACATTGGCCACATAATACTCCACGGTTCGCACCGAAATCCCCAGGGTTTGCGCTATCTCCTGATTGCGCAAACCCTGGGCCAGGAGACGGGCGATTTCCTGCTCGCGGGCCGTGAGGGAGGCCCATGCGGCCACGACTTCCTCCTCCCACAGGCGGATGCGCGCCAGTTGCTCCTCCCGCCAGCATGGCAGGCCTTCTCCAGCGCGTTTTACAGCCCGGGCCACCTGCTCCATAGGCGCTTCCTTGAGCAAATATCCCAGGGCGCCGCTGCGATAGGCCCGGTGCAGATAGGCAGGGTGATCGTAGGCGCTGAGGAAGAGGGTGGCGGGCGGGGCGTCCATCGCGGCCAGGGCCTGGGCCAGGTCTGCGCCCGAATCCCGCCCCAGTTTGTAATCCAGCAGCAGCACTTGCGGGCGCAATGCACGGATTTGAGGCAGCGCCGCCTGCACCGAAGCGGCCTCGCCCACCACGGTGATGCCGGACGTCTGGCTCAGGCCCGCGCGCAGGCCCCACAGCACTGCGGGATGATCATCCACCAGAAAGAGGGTTG
>JALSPL010000253.1 GCA_026985975.1 Anaerolineae bacterium
CTTGCAGATATCCACCAGCACAGGCCCGGGGCGGCCGGTGCGGGCGATGTGAAAGGCCTCTTTCATGATCCGGGCCAGATCGTTGATGTCGGTGACCAGGTAATTGTGTTTGGTGATGGCCTGGGTCACGCCGGTGACGTCGGTTTCCTGAAAGGCGTCATTGCCCAGCAGGTCGGTGGGAACCTGGCCGGTGATGGCGACGATGGGAACGGAATCCATCATGGCGGTGGCCAGGGCTGTGACCAGATTGGTGGCGGCCGGGCCCGAGGTGACAATGGCGACGCCGACTTTGCCGGTGGTGCGGGCGTAGCCGTCGGCCATGTGGCCCGCTCCCTGCTCATGGCGAGCGAGGATATGCCGCACCGGGTATTGGGGCATGGCGTCGTAAACGGGCAGAATCGCGCCGCCGGGATGTCCGAACACGAGGTCGACGCCCTCGCGTGTGAGCGCTTCCCAAACGATCTGTGCGCCTGTTCGCTTCATGGTCTTCTCCTGAGTGAGGAATGTGGGAAAAAGAAGGGCCTTCAACCTCCCGTCGAACTGCTGCGGTTGGATTGAAGGCCTCATTGCCTGGGTGTGAGATTGTCTGCAAAGAAAAAGCCCTCTCCGGTTGGAAGAGGGCCTGTGCTTTGTCTGAGATGCTTTCTAACGTCTTCGTTGTCTGGCATCCGCCTCCTGTCCAACCGGTATCGGCTCCTGGCCGCTAATAAGAGCGAGGAGCACAATAATAATAACGAGGACAAGCAGGCTGATGCCGAAGATCATTAGGATGTTATCGGAAAAAGGGGTGGGTGAAGCTGTATTTTCTTAATATGGCGGGCATTATACCCAGAAGCAGCATACTTGTCAAATCCAGATTCAAGAAGTGAGCGGATGGGTTGATTTACACATCGAAGAGGATGATATGTGTGCGGCGGGGCCCAAACATGCCAAAATGTTTGTGTCGTTCGATGTCGTCGCTAAAGCTGGGGCCGGTGATGATGAGCGTCCGCAGGGATTCGTCCGCACGCGTCCGTCGCCAATCCCCCCGCCATGCCGCCATATCAGCGTAGATGCGGTTGACGGGTAGCAGAATCACATGACCGATGGGGATGAGGGCGGGCAGCCAGGATCGCCCCTGCGCCGGGACAAGAATCACTGATCCGTTGTCGGCCAGAGCGGCGTCCGCTGCAGTCAGCCCCATGGCCAGATCCGGGTTCAATCGGCGGCGGTCGGGCGGAAAGAGTTTGAATCCTGCATCATTCAGCGCCGCGGCCAGGCCGGGGATGGGCAGCAACTCAACCTGCCAGGAGAGAATTTCCATCCTATGCTGATCTTGCAGATAGCGCAGCAGCGCCAGCCGGGCGGCGATGGGGTTCTCCCAGCGCTCCCAGGTTCCGCCCCACCGCGTCCAGGCGTTGATGAATGTCTTGATGATTGGCTCACTCATTTTCTGTAACTGCGGCGAATGTATGAGCGGAAGAAGCGAGGGCGGGAGATCAATCGCCGCCAGACGGAAAAATAGCGCTTGTCATCATTGGGCGGATGGGTTTGGGCCAGGCGTATGCGCTGAGCGTGAATGAGATCGGGAATAGGGATAGCCACCGGACAGGCGTCCTGGCAACCCCCGCTGCCAGCGCAGAGGGCGGCCTGGGCTTCGCCCAGATCGGGCCGTAGCAGCAGGGGGTTGATGACTGCGCCGATGGGGCCGGTGTAGGGGGAGTTGGCGTAACCGCGGCCGCCGATCTGCTGATAGACCGGGCAAACGCTGTGGCAGGCCCCGCACTGGATGCAGCGCAGGGCCTGGCCAAAGCCTTCCTCGATGATTTTCGTGCGACGGTTGTCCACCAAAATCAGGTGGATGGTGCGGGGACCGTCTATCTCCCGGGGGGCTGGGCGTTGCAGGTGGGTGACATAAGCGGGCAGGGGGCGGCCCCAGGCGCTGAGGGCAAAGACCTGAATCAGCGCATCCAGATCGTCGATGTCGGCTGCGATCTGCTCGATGCTGAGGAGGAGGATGACGTGGCGGGCCAGGCTCGTCAGGCTGGCGTTGTGACCATCGTTATCCAGCAGGACGAAGACGCCTTCTTCCACCGCGGCGAAGGTGACGCCCAGGATGGCGGTGTGGGTGCGCAGCAGCGCCCGGCGCAGGGGCATGCGCACCGTGCTGGTCAAATGATCGGGATTGTAGGTTTCGGGGATGCGCCATTTTTGTTGCAGGGTGGCGCTGATAGCCTCCACCGTCAGATGTCCCACCGGCCAGATGGGATGTCCGGGCCGCTCATCGGCCAGTTGGGCCAGATAATCGCCGGGATGCAGGGGGGTAAGCTGGATGGCGTTGGCCTTGGCCGCCCGATCCAGTTGGATTTCATCCAGCAGGGGATGGTGGTTGCGCAGGGCGTCGGTCACGCCCAGCCCGCGCATGGTTTGTATGACCAGGCGATTGGCCTCCTGCGCGTCGCCCGCATGCAGGACCGCGACATCATGGGCCCGCGTGGCTGTCTCCAATCGCGCCAGATAAGCGGGTAAATCGGCCAAAACGCGGTCCCGGGCGTGAATGGCCTGCTGTTTCAGCGCCTCCGCGTTTTTGACCCGCGACCAGGCGTCGTTCCGGGCGGCCGTCGTCAGGTTGCCCAGCCGGTGTAGTGTGTGGCGCGTGCGCTGGTCGGAAATCATCATGCGCTCTATCTTCCAACACTTTGCAGATTTTGTCCAGAAGTCTGGAGTCTGGCGAAAATGGATTTGACGCAAAAAAACAACGCTTTCAACCATAGATTTCCCAGATTCCACAGATTTTTTGGCTCATTTTTCTAAATTTTCTGTGAAAATCTGTGTGAATCTGTGGTTAAAACAAAAAACGCCAGTGTCCAGTATCACATTACGACATTCCAAAAGAGTGGAACGGCTGGGGCATGCCCTGAGCGCAGCCGAAAGGGAGCCAGTGAAGCGTCCTTCATGCTAGATTCCTTCCTTCGGCATTGCTCAGGACATGCCTTTCTTTGGTTGTCAGAATGACGTGGAAAGGGATGTTTGTTTGAAATGGGTGTGTCCATTTTCAATTGGAGGCTGGCGGCAAGCCGTCACCTGGTTTTTACTGAAGTAGGACACCCCCATAAAAGATAATGACTTCTACGAAAGTGGTTATAAAAAGATTCGGTGACTTTCGTATGTTGGTTATCGCGAAAAATATTAGAAATTGTAAGAAAACCTATTGACAATCTGACAATGTGTGTTAAACTACAAAAGCATGATGATGAAAACAGTTGTCATCATTTTTTTGATCTTCATTATCGCACTGCACTCTTCTCGCCATTCGCATCATTATGAGCCGTCTTTCGCATTGGCCGTTTATTGGCGAACCGAATATGGGATGGTTGTCTTTGGGGCGGAGTGGGGAGGAATGTAGCATGTTTTTTGCGGGGGGAGATGATCGTCATTCATTGTTGATGTGGCGAGGAGGCAAATGGGCTGGTTGGTTAGTGGGCGTTGCGCTCGAATTGTTTTTTAGCGGTTACAACTCGATCTTTCATCAGACGTTTTTCCCAGGCGACGTTATTTTCAGTGATGACGGCGCCTTTTTTTATTTCGTTCAACCGGAGGATGCCTATTGAAAAATTGAACCTGTATTTCTGAGCTGATTTCATCCCCATCGCATTCACTCACCTCCACTCACTTTGTTCAGACAGCATCTCAACAACCTGTTCTATTCCAGTCCGGAGGAAAAAACATGAAATCGAAAGGCTTGACCGGCGAAATGATCGCCGAAATTTTTGGCACTTTTATCCTGATTCTCCTGGGTGACGGCGTTGTAGCCAATGTCGGCCTGGCGCCTCGTCTGGCCCCGGCGGGATATGACTGGGTCACCATCGCTTTGGGCTGGGGTTTTGCGGTGGTGATTGCCGTGTACGTGGTTGGCGGCGTCACCGGCGCGCACATCAATCCGGCTGTGACGATTGCCATGGCTGCCAAACGCGGTTTTCCGTGGGGCAAGGTTCTTCCCTACATCGTAGCACAATTGATCGGCGCATTTTTGGGCGCTGCCGCAGTCTATCTCATTTACTTTGACGGCCTAAAGGCCGCGGGAATGCCCAATGTGTGGTGCACCGGCCCCGGCTCTGTTTTCGGCCAGGCCTTCTGGGGCGGCGGCGCGGCTGACGCCATGGGCACCTATGGTATGGTGTCAGCGGGTTTCGCCGAGTTCTTTGGCACCATGGTGCTGCTGTGGGGCGTGTTGGCCATGTTCGATGAGCGCAATGTCGGGCTCTCCGGCAATTGGGGCTTTTTCATGGTCGGCATGACCGTGCTTGCCGTCGGCCTCTCTCTGGGCGGCCCCAGCGGTTACGCCATCAATCCCGCCCGCGACCTGGGCCCCCGCATCTTCGGCGTTTTGGTGGGCACCAAGGGGTTGTTCAACGGCCTCTACTGGTTGATCGTGCCGGTAATCATCCCGGCTATATCGGGCGCCATCGGCGTGTATGTGTATGACTGGCTGGTTGTGCCCTTCTTGCCCGCCAAAGAGGCGTAAGGTCTCATTCCAAGGCATCTATCGAAAGCAATTATGGCCGCCTGCATGCCGCGCTTTTAGGGATGCAGGTGGTCTCCTTACCATCAATGGTGTCGACAGCTTTGGCTGTTGGCGTCATGTCTTAGTAGGAGGCATGTTATGAAAAAATTGATCAACAAACCAGAAGATGTTGTTCGTGAAGAGCTGGAAGGCATCGCTCTGGCGCACCCGGATCTGGTCAAAGTGCATTATGAGCCGGATTATATTGTGCGGGCTGACGCGCCCGTCAAGGGCAAGGTTGGCCTGGTTTCCGGCGGCGGCAGTGGTCACGAGCCGCTGCATGGCGGTTTTGTGGGCATGGGTATGCTGGACGCGGCCTGCCCCGGCGCCGTTTTCACCTCTCCCACGCCCGATCAGATGCTGGAGGCCACCAAGGCGGTGGATGGCGGCGCCGGCGTGCTGCACATCGTCAAAAACTACACCGGCGACGTGATGAACTTCGAAATGGCGGCGGAGATGGCCCAGATGGAAGGCATCGAGGTGGCCAGCGTGGTCACCAATGACGATGTGGCCGTGCAGGACAGCCTCTACACCGCGGGCCGCCGCGGCGTAGGCATCACCGTGTTTGTGGAGAAGATTGCGGGCGCAGCGGCGGAGGAAGGTCGGTCTTTGGCCGAAGTGACCGCCGTCGCCAAGAAGGTCAACGACTGGGGACGCAGCATGGGCATGGCCCTGACATCCTGCGTCGTGCCTCAGGCCGGCAAGCCCACCTTCGATCTGGGCGAGGATGAGATGGAGATCGGCATCGGCATCCATGGCGAGCCCGGCCGCAAGCGCATGAAGATCGCACCGGTGGATGAGATCGTCGAGATGCTGGCGGAGCCCATCATCAGCGATTTGCCCTACAAAGAGGGCGACAAGGTCATCGCCATGGTCAACGGCATGGGCGGCACCCCGCTCATCGAACTCTACATCGCCTACCGCAAGCTGCATCACGTCCTGGAAGGCCACGGCATCACCATCGTCCGCAACCTGGTGGGCAACTACATCACTTCCCTGGAGATGGCGGGCATGTCCATCACCCTGATGAAAGCGGATGATGAGCTCATCAAGCTGTGGGATGCGCCCGTGAAGACCGCCGGTCTGCGTTGGGGCGTCTAGTGTGCGGAACACCTTTCGCAAGGCTTCACATCATTGACAAAGAGGTGACCCCGTGATTACCAAAGAGGAAATCCTGGCCTGGCTGCACCGCTATCGCGAAGTTTTGGCCGAGAATAAGGAATATCTCACCGAGCTTGACGCGGCCATTGGCGACGCCGATCATGGCATCAACATGGATCGCGGTTTCGGTGCGGTGGAGAAAAAGCTGGACGGCGTGGCGGAGAAGGATATCGGAACGATTCTGAAGACGGTGGGCATGACGCTGGTCAGCACCGTCGGCGGCGCCGGCGGCCCGTTGTACGGCACGTTTTTCCTGAAGGCGGGCATGACCCTCAGCGGCAAGAATGAACTTTCGGCTGAGGACATGGTGGCTGCTCTGAATGCCGCCATCGAGGGCGTCAAGATGCGCGGCAAAGCCACCACCGGCGAAAAAACCATGCTGGACGCCCTGGTCCCGGCGCTGGAAGCCATGCAGAAAACCATTGCCGATGGCGGAGATATCCACGCCGCTCTTGAAGCCGCCACAGCCGCGGCCGAGGAAGGCATGAAGGCGACCATTCCCATGCTGGCGACCAAAGGTCGAGCCAGCTATCTGGGCGAGCGCAGCATCGGGCATCAGGACCCTGGCGCCACCTCTTCCTGGCTGATGCTGAAAACCGCGGCCGAGACCATTGGCGCTTCCTGACCCAAACTTCACGCCTGACTGCTTTTGCCAGGATGCTCCTGGCGTAAATGAAATGGGCGCGTCCTAAACGAGTTGGCAGCGTTCATGGGGCTTCGCCCGGAGGTAAACCTCTGGGCTACTATTGCCAGGCCCGTTGGGCTAGGCCCGTAGGGCCTTTGCACCGGTAGCCCATGGCTTCCAGCCTTGGGCGGAGCGGAGGCGGCAGACGCCAACTGAAATAGGACGCACCCAAATGAAACAACAAATTTTACCTCAAACCTACTCACAAAGGAGTCAGTAACATGAGTAAATATGTTGGCGCAGTAGATCAAGGCACGACCAGCACGCGCTTTATGGTCTTTGATCATGAGGGCAATGTAGTGGCCATTCACCAGATGGAACATGAGCAGATCTATCCCAAGCCGGGCTGGGTCGAACACGATCCCATGGAGGTCTGGGCCCGCACCCAGGACGTGATGAGCGAGGCCCTGAAGAAGGCCGGACTCACGCCCGAGAACCTGGCCGCCATCGGCGTCACCAATCAGCGCGAGACCACCGTGGTGTGGGATAAGAACACGGGCAAGCCCTACTACAACGCCATCGTGTGGCAGGACACCCGCACCGACAAAATCTGCAACGAGCTGGCTGCGGACGGCGGACAGGATCGCTTTCGGGCCAAGGTGGGCTTGCCGCTGGCCACCTACTTCTCCGGTCCCAAGATCAAATGGATTCTGGACAATGTCGAGGGCGTGCGCGCGGCGGCCGAGCGCGGCGACGCCCTGTTCGGCAACATGGACACCTGGGTCATCTGGAATCTCACCGGCGGGCCCAACGGCGGCGCCCATGTCACCGATGTGACCAACGCCAGCCGCACCATGCTCATGAATCTGGAGACCCTGAATTGGGACGAGGACATGATGAAGGCGCTGGGCGTTCCCCGCTCCATGTTGCCTGAGATCCGCCCCTCCAGCGATCCCGCCATCTATGGCTCCTGGCAGGGCGTTCCCGTCAGCGGCGATCTGGGCGACCAGCAGGCCGCCACTGTGGGCCAGACCTGCTTCGATGCAGGCGAAGCCAAGAACACCTATGGCACCGGCTGCTTCATGATCATGAACACCGGCGAGGAGATCGTGCCCAGCAAGAGCGGGCTGCTCACCACCCTGTGCTACAAGTTCGGCGATGCGCCCGCTGTCTACGCGCTGGAAGGCTCCATCGCCATCACCGGCGCCCTGGTGCAGTGGCTGCGTGACAACCTCAAGTTCTTCGATTTCTCGCATCACATCGAAGACTACGCCAAGGCCGTGCCCGACAGCGGCGGCATCTACATCGTGCCCGCCTTCTCGGGTCTGTTCGCCCCCTACTGGCAGTCCGACGCCCGCGGCGTCATCGTGGGTCTCACCCGCTTTATCACCAAGAATCACATCTCCCGCGCGGCCCTGGAGGCCACCGCCTATCAGACCCGCGAGGTGCTGGAGGCCATGGAGAAGGACTCGGGCGTGAAGCTGAAGGCCCTGAAGGTGGACGGCGGCATGGTCTACAACGACCTGTTGATGCAGTTCCAGTCCGATATCCTGAATGTGCCGGTGGTGCGACCCAAGGTGGCCGAGACCACCGCTTTGGGCGCGGCCTACGCCGCGGGCCTGGCCGTGGGATACTGGGATAATCTGGACGATCTGCGCGTGAACTGGCAGATGGCCAAGACCTGGGAGCCCGCCATGGACGAGGCCACCCGCGCCAAGCTCTACAAGGGCTGGCTCAAAGCCGTGCAGCGCAGTATGCACTGGCTGGACGAGTAAATCGTCTCCACTCTCAAGATGGGCTCCGGGCGTTCTGCCGCCCGGAGCCCGTTCAATCCGCGCGCCATTTTCAAGTGGAGGCTATTATATGAATAGCAATTATCATGTCGTTGTTATTGGAGGCGGATCAACCGGAGCTGCGCTGGTGCATGATCTGGCGTTGCGCGGCCTGAAAGTAACGCTGGTGGAGCGGGGAGAGCTGACCAGCGGCACCGCGGGCAGGCATCATGGCCTGCTGCACAGCGGCGGCCGCTACGCGGTCAAGGATCAGGAATCTGCAATCGAGTGCATCGAAGAGAATTTTATCCTGCGAAAGATCGCCCCCGGGTCTTTCGAGTTGAATGACGGCCTCTTTGTGGCTATCACCGAAGAGGATGTCGCCTATAAAGACACTTTTTTGCAGGGCTGCGCCGAATGCGGCATTCCCACCAAAGAGCTGACAGCCAAAGAAGCGCTGCTACTGGAACCCAACCTGAATCCTGAAACCAAGCTGGCGATTCAGGTGCCCGACGCCACCATGGATTGCTGGCGTCTGCCCATGCGCTTTTTCGCCACTGCCAGGCAAAATGGCGCGGACATCCGCCCCTACACCGAAGTCATTGGCCTGTTGAAGCAAAACAGCACCGTCACCGGCGTGCATGTGCGCTCTCATATCACCGGCAAGGAGTACGACATCAAGGCGGATATTGTGGTCAACGCCACCGGCGCCTGGGCCGAGAAACTCAGCGAGATGGCCGACGCCCGCGTGCCGGTGCGCCCCACGCCCGGCGTGTTGGTGGCCGTATACGGGCGTTGGAACAATATGGTGCTCAATCGCCTCAATCGTCCCTCCGATGGCGACATCATCGTGCCGCAGCGCGAGCTCTCCGTCATCGGCACCTCTTCCTGGTATGCGCCCGATCCCGATCGGCTGGGGCTGCCCCTGGATCATGTCGAGCGCATGTATGAGCGGGGCTCTGAATTGGTGCCCGGCGTCAAGCACGCCAAGATGCGGGCGGCCTGGAGCGCAGCCCGGCCATTGCTGGGCGAGGGGGCGGCGGCGACTGAAGGCGGGCGCGATCTGCCCCGCACCTTCAAATGCTTTGATCACAAAGAGCGGGATGGCGTCGAGGGCCTGGTGACCATTACCGGCGGCAAGGGCACCACCATGCGGGCCATGGCCGAAACCACAGCCGATGTCGTTTGTGATAAATTGGGCGTGGACGCCGTCTGCCGCACCAAGGATGTCGTTTTGCTCCCCTACTGGGCCTATTATCATTGATGTCGCATCAGGTTCCAGACAGCTATTTCTGGAGAATGCACTATGAGCAATAATGGAAGACCGGGTCCGAAAACGCCGGTGACCCTCAAAATTTTGCGTTATAAGCCGGGCAGCATCGATCCGCCCCGCTACGATACGTTCCAGGTTGACGCGGATCCTTTGATGACCGTGCTGGATGCGCTGGAAGAAATCCGCGCCACCGAAGACCCCACGCTGGCTTATCGCCATTCCTGTCATCACGCCTCATGCGGCACCTGCGCCATGAAGGTGAATGGCAAAGATGTCTTGTCTTGCGTTACCAAAGTGCTGGATCAGAAATCGGATGTGATTGTGGTGGAACCGCTGGGTACCATGCCCCTGGTGGCCGATCTCGTGGTGGACATGGGCGACTTCGCCCGACGCTACGAGCCTGCGGGCCTGTCATTCGTGCGAGAAAGCGAATATCTGACCGAGGCGCAAACGCCCGAAGGCGTCGAGCGCTACACCCGGTTCGAGAGCTGCATCGAATGCGGCATTTGCCTTTCCGCCTGCCCGGTGGCCAACACCAACGCCAGTTTTATCGGCCCGGCCGGATTGGCCGCCTGGTATCGCTCGCTGCAGAAGGGCGATGGCGAGCGAGCCGACATCCTGGCCGCGGTGGATAGCGACTGCGGCGTTTGGGGGTGCCACGGCGCCATGGAATGCACCGAGGCCTGCCCCTCTCAGGTGCAGCCGGGCGATCTGATCATGTATCTGCGCCGCGAAGTCGTCAAATCGAAACTGCCCTGGGCGCATTGATCTGCGCACATCACTCCTGTTTTTGCGAGGAATCAATCTTATGACTCCCATACCCATTCAGCAAGCGACCCGCCGCCGCAAGGCCCTTCGGGCCTGGTTCGATCCCCGCGGACGCGGCCTGGGATTCATCGCTTTCGCGTTGCAGCGCATCACCGGACTGGGCCTGGTGCTCTACCTGCTGCTGCACATGGCGGTTTTGACCACGCTGCTGCAGGGCGAATCCGCCTGGGATCAATTTGTCGCTTTCGCCAAAAGTCCTATCATGCTGCTATTCGATCTGCTGCTCATCGCCGGCATCCTCATCCACGGCCTTAACGGCCTGCGGGTGAGCATCGTCGGCCTGGGATTTGGCGTGAAGCAACACAAAACATTTTTCTGGATCATGATGCTGCTGTCGGCGTTGCTTTTCGTCTACGCCGGATGGCTGCTCTTTGCACATTAGGAGAGGATCATGCAAAAGACGACGCCATCGAAAAGAGGCGGCTCCTGGATCTGGCAGGCGTTGACGGGCGTGCTGCTCATTCTGCTGCTGGGCCTGCACATGATCGCCCAGCATTTTGTGGTCAGCGGCGGCCTGCGCACCTTTCAGGACGTCATCGATTATCTGCGCAATCCCGTTATCTTGGTTCTGGAAGCCATTTTCATGCTGGTGGTCACCTATCACGCCATGGTGGGCGTGCGGGCCATTCTCTACGATCTGGGTCTGGATGAAGCGGGCAAGAAGAAGGCGACGACGGTTCTCACCATCCTCGGCGCCCTCATCATCGTCTGGGCCGCGTATCTGCTTCTCCGTCTGACGAGCATGTGATCGATATGACTTCGAAAAAGAATCGACACAAGAAACAAGCAAACCGGAAGTCTCCCAAGCCCGAATTCAAGCGCCCGAACAAACTGGCGACCATGTCGCGCCTGTCTCTGGCCCTCTATTTCTTTATCCCGCTCATTTTTGGCGAAATTTTGCTCTATTTTGGCGGACGCACCATCAGCATGGGGCTGCTGTTCCTGGCCTGGTTGGGCTTCTGGGCGGCGCTGCTTTCCACCAGCAACTGGGCGCCGCTGATCCGGTGCCAGGAGCAGGCGGACGACAATCAATGATGCTGCCCGCTCTTGATCCATGGGAGGCCCGCTGGGCGCCCTATGGCGACGACGATTACGCCGCGGTGTTGGCCGCGCTGCGCACCGATGACGTCGTGCTGGACATCGGCGCCGGGGATTTGCGGCTGGCCCGGCGCATGGCCCGGGTCGCCCGTCGCGTCATCGCCTGGGAGATGCAGGCCGATCTGCTGGCCCGGGCGCAGCAGCCATTCCCGCCCAACCTGCTGGCCCAACGCGCCGACGCCCGCGTCACCCCCATTCCCGAGGGCGTCACCGTGGCTGTGCTATTGATGCGGCACTGCCAGCATTATGCGCTTTACGTGTCCCGATTGCGGGCGGCTGGCTGCGTACGGCTCATCACCAACGCCCGCTGGGGCATGGGCGTGGAGATCATCCCCCTGACGCCGGGCCTGCCCTGGGACGAAGCCGGGCCCGGCTGGTACGCCTGCCGCCGCTGCGGTGCGGTCGGCTTCATCGAAACCGCCGCCGAGACGCTGGACGATCGGGCCATTGCTGTTGTGCAGGATGTAGAGGGTTGCCCGGCTTGTCAGGATGATGGATCAGGATTGGGATTGATTTACAATTCTTTTGATGGAGGTAAATGATGAAACTCGCAGGCAAGAGAATCGCCTATCTCGTCGGGCCCGGTTTCGAGGACTTGGAATTCTGGGTTCCCTTCATGCGTTTGCAGGAAGAAGGCGCCGAAGTCGTGACCGTGGGCCTGAAAGCGGGCGAGGTTTACAAGAGCAAACACGGCTGTCTCACCGCCACCGCGGATGTGGCCGCGGCCGACGTCAACGCTGATATGTTCGATGCGGTGGTCATCCCCGGCGGCTGGGCGCCCGACAAGCTCCGTCGCGATGAGGCCGTCAAGCGCCTGGTGCGCGACATCGACGCCCAGGGCAAGATCGTGGGCC
>JALSPL010000254.1 GCA_026985975.1 Anaerolineae bacterium
TTGTGCGCTCCAACGCAGAGAAGGCCGCCAAAAACGAGGAAAAAGTCGAGACCGGCGCTGAAAAGCTGGAACAAATCAAACAACTTTTGCAAAGCCAGTCCCGAATTTATCAGGAGTGCATAGAACGGTTCGAGGCCCGCATCGCAGAGCTGGAAACGCAGTTAAAGGATCACAATGCACAAAAATAAAAAACTGTGGCTGATCGTTATCATCGGTGGCCTGGGCGCGCTCATCGTCGCCGCGGCGATTGCAGGAAGCGGTCTGTACAAGCGCCTCACCAACTCATACGAAGCCGTGAGCGTTAATCAGCCAGCGTCTATCATCCATACGCCCGAACCCGACAGTCAGACCGAGGTGCAACAGGAACAAATCGCAGAAGCGCTACGGGCGGCTGGCCCGCGACCACGCGCCCGCTTGATTTCGAGACTGACGCCCGTCCCCTGCTGCTCATCACCCTGGGCAGCACCTTCGCCAACGACGAGACCTTCTTTCGCACCGCGGGCGAAAGTGCGTTGCTGGCGGTGGGACTCCCCCTCATCGTCACCGGCCGGCGCGCGCCCAAGGCGCTGGCCCGCCTGCAAAAAGCCCCGCCCGGGCCAGCCATCATTCGCGACTGGATCGACTACGCCCGGATTTTCCCCCATCTGTCCGGCATCGTGCATCACGGGGGCATGGCCACCACCCACGCCGCGTTGGTGCATGGGATTCCGCAGGTCGTCGTCCCCCACGCCGGGGACCAATATCCCCAGGCTGCGCGCGTCACCCAGGCCCGAGTGGGCTACGGCATCCGCGCCAAAGATTTCAGCATGGAAAACGCGCCGCAGATCCTGGCCGACATCTTGTGGGACCCGGAATTTCGGGAGAACGCCCGGGCCATGGCCGAGGATTTTCGGGCGCTGGGCGGGCCGGGCCGGGCCGCAGAGGCCGTCATGAAGATGAAAATCTAGAACGCAGAAACTTCTGATGATGCAGATCAGCGCAGATTTTTTTGATTTTATCTTTATTGATCTGCGCAGATCGGCTTTTTCCGCGTCATCTGCATTCTATTTACGAAGCAGGCGCCATGAGCGAATGCTCGCCGATAAGGATGAAAATGGGATGCGTAATGCGTAATGCGTAAGGACTCCACGTTTTACGTTTTACGCATTACGTGGCTGAGCGCCAGGCCAACGTTGGCTTCGAGAGCGCCTCTGCAAACGACGCCAACGTTTATTTTCGAAGCAGCCTACTCCCCCGCGTAGCGGGCCTCGAAGCTGTAGGCCACGTCGGGATTGTTCACCTCTGCGCCGAAATCGCTCTTGAACATGACCACATCGCCCCAGGGGTTGGGCACGGGCATGGGTGATTTTTTGTAGCTGGCTGCGCTGCTGAAGTGATGCCCGAAATACTCCACCTTCTGGCTGCCATCCAGCTTCACTGCCACAACCATCCCCCCTTTGCTTTTGTCGGTGCTGACATAAGCCCAGCCCGGGCGCAGGAGGTTGCGGCAGGAAAGATGGGCGTCGCCATAGCCAAAGTCGGAGTTATAGTGGATGACGGTGGCGTAGTCCTCGTCGTGGGCGTCGTCATCCAGGCGATAGGCGTCGATATAGCCATAAGTCCCCCACAATTGCACGTAAACCTCTGTGCCGTCGGGCATGTAGCACAAATCGCCATGGCAGCCGTAGCTGGCCGCGCGATGATGGAAGGTCATATCGCGGTTGTAGACCTCGACGCCATAATGCCCGTTCCAGTCGTCATCGCTGCCCGCGTAGTCGCGCACAGCCCAATTCAGCGCCACATAATCGCCCGATTGCGAAATCGAGGCCCAGTCCACATATTGAGGCATGTCATCGCCATTGCCCCAGGCCCCGGCAAAGGTGGTTGTTGTCAATACGGCGCTGGCCTGCAAATCAAAGACGATCACATCCATATCCACGCCATGCTTGCCCACCAGGGCCACGTAATGATCATTTTTATCGATGTTGCCTTCATACGGACCCAATTTCACCAGGTCGTAGCCAGCCAGATGATAGAGCAAGGTCTCATGCTGGGTGGAAATGGCGTAGCTCTTGATGTCGCCATCTTCGCGGAAGCTGTATAAAAGATCGGGATTGGTGTTGGACCAGAAGGACTCATACAGGCTGTCACCGGGTAAATCTTGCACCTTTTCATGAGTCTGGGCGTCGTAAACAGCATAGGTGTAAAACTTGTACAGGGTGGCGTCGGCATTCCAGGGCTGGGTCTTGGCGTAGGAGTGCGTGGGATACCAATTGTCGATAGGCTGGGTGATGCGCGTGATGGCGGTTTGGGTGGAGTAGTCGATGACGCTGGACAGATAATCGGGCATGGCGGGGGTGACCGTGAAGATGGCGTCATAGTCAACGTCGGGGGGATAGCTATGCGCCGCCGCACCGGCATTGCCGCCCGGCGTCAGTGCGAAGTCGAACTCGCCCATCCGCTTGTCTGTCACGCCGCCCGCCTGCACCCCGCGGATGACGTAAAAGTAGTTGACCGCGGGATCGCCCAGGCGGTAGAGGTCGGGAAACCACCAGGGAGCGGAGGAAATCTCTTTGAGGGGAGCGCCGGCAGGCGCGAAGTAAGGGGAGAGGTCCCGCCACACCTGATAATGATCATACGTCCCGTCATGCTCCCAATCGAAACGCAGATCGTCGGGATTGAGAATTTGCGCCCGCACATCGGGGAAATAGTAGGTGTAATCAACCCGGGTGAAGAAATTGCGCCGCGGCCACACGCTCATCTTGCCGCCGGCGTCTTGGCCCCGCACCCACCACACGTAATCTCCCGCCGGTAGGCTGGACGGGATGGTGAAGAGACAATCGGAGCCCGCGCCGTCACATCCCGCCTGGGCTGCGGTGATGTCGTTTTCACCATACGAGACATTCCAGTCAGGCTCACCCGTATCCAGCATCGGCCGAATCTGCAAATCGTAGCTTGTGGCGGTGGGGATGGCCTCCCAGGTGAATGTGGGAGATGATTGGGAGATGAGGGCGTGGCGTTTGGGCCAGATGGGAACGGCCGCGGGCAGTTCGCCATCGTAATCGTGACAATGAGCCTTGCGGGGATTATCGTCGATGTCGCAGGGATAGTCGGAGGCCTGGCCCGG
>JALSPL010000255.1 GCA_026985975.1 Anaerolineae bacterium
CCCACGCCGCCGCCACCGCCACCGCCTACGCCCACGCCGCCCCGCTGACAACTTCCGGCGCACTTTTGTGCCGACTCCTCATTTCCGGACTTCCTGCTTCTCCAAATTTCGGCTTCTCACGCTTGATCTGAACCACTCCAGGGACAAGATCAGTTATCGTTTCGAATGCGTTAAAGCCTAACCTGGCCGAGCCAGAACCAAAGAGGAACACAGCGTTTCACAGAGATTGCCAGAGAACCACAGAGATATCTCTAAAAAATCCTCTGTGAAGCTCTTGATTTTCCTCAGTGGTTCTCTGTGTAACTTTTTGCTCCGCGTACAAGAATTTCACTGTCAAGATACTATCAGCCCTATCTCTCCGGCTGCTTTTTCATGCAATCCTCCACACCTGCCAACTTTTCCCTGATCATCACCAACAAGGGGATATTATTCCTGGGCGCGCTTATTGCGTTATGGCTGACGGACGCCCGCGCCATGACTGCTGTCCCCTGGCTTTTGATCGGTTATCTGGCGATCTCTGGCATCTTCATGCTGGCGTTGTCGCGATGGCAGAAACGCCAACGGTGGCTTCTGGCCCTGAATTATTTGCTGGATATGGGGCTCACCATCATTATCATTACCATCAGCGGCGGCCTCAGCTCCCCCTTCTGGGCGTTGATTATCTTGCAGGTGTTATTGCCTGCTTTCTATTTTCCGTGGCCGATGTTCATCTGGCTTGGCGCATTCTTCAGCGGGCCTCTCTATGCTTTTGCGGTGGGATTTCACGCCAAAAGCCTGGGATTCCTGCGCGATCCCCTCTTCCTCACCCGTTACGCCATCCTCTTTGTGGGCGCCATCGCCGGCGCGCTGGCTGTTCAGCAACTGCTGGAAAGCCAGGAGCGGGAGAGAAATCTGCGCACATCTCTGGCCACGCGCGAAGCGGATCTGGCGGCTCAGACCAAGCAATTGCAACGCACCGCCAGCGACTTGGGCGAGCGGGTGCTGCAATTGCGGGCGTTGCAGGAAGTCGCGCGCTCTCTGGCTGTCACCCTGAATCTGCGTGAGACCAATCGGGCGCTGATCCGCCGCCTGGCCACTATCACCGACGCCCGCCATGTCGCCTTGCTGTTGTTGCAATCCGAGGAATTGCGCTTGCAGGGCTCCTGGCTGGACACCAAAGCCCAGCCCCGTCGTCTCATCCCCATCGATCTTCAGTTCACCCGTCAGGATATTGAAAGCCTGAGCATGGGCGTGCTCGTCTTCAGCCCGGTCAGTCCCGAGTTGGGATTTCGGCAATTGCAAAAAATCTGGGATGTCAAGTATTTTTTGTGCGTGCCCCTGATGCTGCGCGGCGAACCCTTCGGAGCCCTCTACCTGGGCGACAACCGCCGCGATTTCGTCAGTGAACAGGAACGGCAATTCCTGGAATCCTTCGCCTATTTCGCGTCCACCGCCATCGAAAACGCCCAGCTTTATCAGACCATCGCCGATAAAAATCAGGAGCTGGAAACCATTCTTTCGGGCATCGGCGACGGCGTGCTGGTGGTGGACGCCGACTTGCGGGTGATGCTGATGAATCCCGTCGCCACCCGCATCTTCAGTCTGGACGCCCCGCCATCCAGCGGCGCGCCTCTGCCCGAAACCATCCGCCGACAGCCGATTTACGATCTGCTGGAAGGCATCCGCACAGCGCCCGACGATTCCCGGATGCAGGAAATCGAGCTGGCGCCCCTGGGCAGCGACACGCTGCGCACCTATCAGGCCCTGGCCACACCTCTTCTGGTGGGCCAAACCTTGCAGGGGATCGCCACGGTGCTGCGCGACATCACCACCCAAAAGGAGCTGGAGCGCATGAAGTCCAACTTCTTGTCGGTGGTCTCTCACGAGCTGCGCACGCCGCTACACGCCATCAAAGGCTTCGTCAACATCATCCTCATGGGCAAAACCGGCCCGGTCAGCGAAATTCAGCGCGACTTTCTGGAGACCGTGCAGGAGCAGACCAACAACCTGCAGCGCCTCATTGACGATCTGCTGGAATTTTCGCGGCTGGAATCGGGCCGCGTCACCCTGCGCTTGCAGCCTGTCGACATCCCCGTCGTTATCGAGGCGGCGGTCGAAAAACTTTCTCTGGCCGCCCATTCCGCCAACGTCGCCCTCATCAATCATACGCCCGAAGATCTTCCCACCATCCTGGCCGATCCCTGGCGTCTTGAGCAGGTCGTCACCAACCTGGTGGATAACGCCATCAAATTCACGCCCGCTCAGGGCCGCGTCACCATCCACGCCGCAGATCTGGGCGACTTTATCCAGGTCTCCGTCATCGACACAGGTATCGGCGTTCCCCTCGAACAGCAGGAACGCGTCTTCGATCGTTTCTATCAGGTGGATGGCGGCGCCAATCGCCAATACAAGGGCACGGGCCTGGGTCTGACCATCTGCCGCCATATCGTCGAGCATCATCGCGGGCGCATCTGGGTGGAGAACGCGCCCGACGGCCAGGGCGCTGCGTTCCGCTTTACCGTTTACAAGCATTTGGAAGACAGCGACATCGCCACTCTGGACTTCACCACGCTGCCCCATCAGCAACAGCCAACCTGATGTCTATTCTCATCATCATCCCCGCCCACAACGAAGCGGACAATCTCCCCCACGTGCTTCCGCATCTGCGCGAGATCATCCCCGAAGCCGACATCCTGGTGGTTGATGATCATTCGACTGACGCCACCGCGGCCATTGCCCGCTCGCTGGGCGCGCAGGTTGTGAGATTGCCCAATAACCTGGGCTATGGCGGCGCTGTGCAGACAGGATTCCGCTATGGCGCAGAATTCGGCTATGATTACGCCGTGATGATGGACGCTGACGGCCAGCATGATCCCGACTCGGTTCCCGCTCTGCTGGCTCCGGTGCTGGCGGGCGTGTGCGATGTGGCTTTGGGCTCCCGGTTCAAGGGGCGAATGACCTATCACACATCCTTCATCCGGCGCCTGGGCATGAAGCTTTTTGCGACCATCACTCATATTCTCACCGGGCAGGAGATCACCGACGCCACCTCCGGTTTTCAGGCCATGAACCGCGAGGTGATGCGTTTCTTCGCCGAAGAAAATTATCCCAGCGATTACCCCGACGCCGACACCCTGATCATGCTGCATTTTGCAGGTTTTCGCGTGCAGGAAGAACCAGTCGTCATGCACGAACGCATCGCAGGCGAATCGATGCACGGCGATTCGCTAAAAAGCGTCTATTACATCGCCAAAATGCTGCTCTCCATCTTTATGGTTTATTTTCGCTATCACACCCAGGCCGGCGCGTTGCGCCCGCGCCATGTCGAGGCCCAGCCATGATTTCGGCGGCGCTTTCCATTGATCTGGAATCCTATTGGCACGCCGAGTTGCTGCGGAACCGCATCGATCGGAAGACTGTGGATGATCGGGTGGAAGCGGCCACCCGTCCTCTGCTGGCGCTGCTGTCCCGACGCGGCGTCCGGGCCACCTTTTTCACCGTAGGTGAAGTCATCGCCGCTCATCCCGATCTGATTCGGGAGATCGTGGCCGCCGGGCACGAGCTGGGCTGCCACACCTACACCCATCGCCCCCTGTGGGAGCTGGACGAAGCCGCATTCGAAGAGGAGATCAGCCGTTTCGAGGCGGTGACGGCGGCGGTGGTTCCGGGCGTTAGCGTGCGCGGCTTCCGCGCTCCCACCTTCAGCCTCACGCCCGACACCGCTTGGGCGTTGGATGTGTTGGCCCGTCACGGCTACGCTTACGATTCCAGCGTCTTCCCCCTGAAAACGCCACTTTATGGCGCACCCGGCGCGCCCGCCGTCCCCTATCGGCCCGGCCCCGATCTTATCACCCCGGATGCGGACGCGCCGTTGCTGGAATGGCCCATGACCGCCTGGCGCATCGGGCCTGCGGTCATTCCCGTCTGCGGCGGCTTCTATCTGCGCGTCCTGCCCATGCCCGTCATCTTGCACGGCTTGAAGATGGCCGCCCGCAAAGGCCCCATCGTCATCTATCTCCACCCCTGGGAGCTGGATCCAGGCACGCCGCGGATCGCCATGTCGGCGCAAAATCGATTCATTACCTATCATAACACCGGGCGGGCCATGCAAAAACGGCTGAAAAGTCTGTTGGATGCATTCGACTTCCAACCCATGGGCCAGGCGTTACAAGCGTTTCAGCAGAATTGAAACCAGGCCCGGGCGGGGACAATGCAGTAGCTCAGGTTGACAACATATTCCTCCAGCCTGCGCCGCCACAAAAGCCCATCTTCACCGATTAACGCCCGGCGGATAACCGTCTCATTTGGAGCGTATAGCACCACCAGCCGCACCGGATACGCTCCCCACAGCGTGTGATACAGCGCCATGGGCTCCAGGCCCAACGCCTGCATGGCCGGCAACCATTGGTGAATCATAAATCGACGGTAGGCCATCTCTCGGTCGGGAATGTAGTCATAGGAGACCAGGAGTTTGTAACCTTGAGGGGAAGTCATGGCGAAATAAAAGAGGGGGCGTCTGAAACGGGCTGACGACGTTCATGCGTTTCCGCCCGACGCGCCGGGTGCAGTGCCCCAGGCGCTTGAGTATGGTGCGAGCACTTCGGCGCGGCGATCCCATTGTACAAGCGCCATCCGAAAATAGACAAGCAGCCTGCAGATGGCGATAATGAGAGCATGTTGCCGCAATTGCCTCCCCCCACCCTCATCACCACTTCCGATCAACTGCAACGGCTGGTCGCGGACTTGCAACAGGCCGGGCGTCTTGCCCTGGACACCGAGTCCAACAGCATGTACGCGTATCATTACCAGGTCTGTCTCATCCAGATATCCACCGACGAACAGGATTACATCATCGACTCGGTGGCGCTGCGGGAACTGGCGTCTCTGGGCGATCTGGTGCAGCGGGAGGACATGGAAGTGACCATGCACGCCGCCGAAAACGACGTGTTGCTGCTGCACAAGGATTTTGGATGGACTTTCGGCAAGTTGTTCGACACCCTGTGGGGCGCCCGCATCCTGGGGTGGCAGCGACCGGGCCTGGCCTCCATCCTCAATGAGAAGTTTGGGGTGACGCTGGATAAAAAGATGCAGCGCACCGATTGGGGTAAGCGTCCGCTCACGCCCCGGCAACTGGATTACGCCCGCTTCGATACGCATTTTCTACTGTCGTTACGGGATCGCATCGAGGGGGAATTGCGGACTGCGGGCCGGTGGCAGGAAGCACAAGAAGTTTTCGAGGAACTGCGACGCATTCGTTGGCAGGGGAAAAAGCCCCCCACCTTCTGGCGATTGAACGGCGTTCGCGATCTTGCGCCTCACCAGCAGGCTGTGCTCAAAGCCCTGTTCGAGTGGCGCGAACAGCGGGCCAGCCAGCGAGATCTGCCCCCCTATCGCATCATGCGCAATGAGACGCTGGTGGCGCTGGCGCAGCATCTGCCCGCCAACGAGCGTGACTTCATGCGCACGCCCGGCGTTCCTCGCCGCTTTCCCTCGCATTTGGCCCGCAAACTGACGGGAATCATCCGTCGGGCGCAGCGAGAGAAGCCGCCGGTTTACCCCGCCCGACAGCAAACGAGCCCGCGTCCCGACGAAGCAACCATGACGCGCTATGAAGCCTTGCGGCGTTGGCGCACCCGCAAGGCCGAGCAGCGCGGCGTCGAAACCGACGTGGTGATGACCAATAACACCCTGATGGCCATCGCCCGGGCCCACCCCCGCAGCCGGGAAGAACTGGCGGCGTTGGGGGTTTTGGGTCCCTGGCGATTGGAAGCCTATGGCGAGGACCTGTTGCGGGCCATGAAAGAATGAGAAGGCGTCGCTGAGATTCATAGAGATTTATTGAGATTGTTAGAGCTTCATTGAGGTTCTGAACCTCTATCAAATCTCCACCGAATCTCTATCGCATCTCTATCAATCTCCTGTCTTTTTCATCTGCGCCAATATGCTCTTTCCGCCTTTTCTGCGTTCATGCTGAACTCGTTATCCTGATAGGACGCACCTATTTACATCACGCCGGTTTTGTTCAGGGGCGGGGATAATTGTTCGTTGGCGTTATCGATGGCTTCTTCGCCGCCAAGGACGACGATATGCCCGATTTTGTTCAACTCGGCCAGGGCGTCGCCGAATGCCCGGAAGTCGGCGGCGCGGGCGTCCAGCAATTCATCTCGCAACTGTTGGCGAAAGGCGTCGGTTTCGCCCATGAGATGTCGGGTCATGGCGGTGTAGCCCTTGGCGTCGGGCAATTGATACGCGTCCATCTTGCCGATGGCGCCGATGATGCTCTTGACCAGCTCATCTTTGGACAACGCCAGGTTTTTCAGAAAGTCGGCCGTGGCGTCATACGCAGCCAGGGTGTCCAGCAGATTCGGGTCTCGGTAGGAAACGAAATCCAGGACGCCGGAACGGTGATCGAAAATGGTGAAAGCGCCATACGCGCCGCCTTTCATCCGCACCTGCTCCCACAGCCAGGATGTGCGCAGAAAGGCGTTGATGGCAAAAACCGAACCATCCAGCTTATAACCCGCATCATAAAGCGATGCGCCCTTGGCCACGTAGTTGACCTGAGCGGGGATGATCAAGCCTTCCTGGGGGGGCAACGCCTTCATCCGCCATGAGACGGGGGTGACGGTGCGGTCGGGGATGGCCTGGATCAGGGCGGAGACAGCGTCCTGCGCCCGGTTCCAGTTGGCGTCGTCCAGGGTGACATTCCATAGTGCATTGCCACGGGCGACCAGGAGATCGTTGATGCGGCGCAGGTGGGTCAGGGTTTCGGGCCAGACGTCATCCAATCGGTCGATGAGGTCGCGCAGGAAGAAGAGGTAGCTGACGCCGCTCATCTGTTCGTTGAGCCAATCGGCCACAGTGAAATGGGCGCGCAGGCGGCTGTTGACCACCAGATGCCCCATGGGGATCAGTGATCCTTCCTGTCGGGCCTTTTCCTCCAGCAATATCTGTCGAAAGCGCTCCTTGTCATCAAAACGGGTGGTGAGGAGGATGTCGCGCAGGATATCGGCAAGATCGCCCGCGTGCTCCACGGTGGCCTTGCCCCGCACCACCAGGTGGGTGACAGGCTGTCGTTCGCGTAGCGAAGTCCCCATCAATGTGCTGGTGGTGACGCCGCCTGTTTTGCTGCCGATGCGCTGGGAGAGCGCTACGAAATCCTCTCCCTCGTTGCCCATGTGCAACAACGCCCGGGCGTAGAGGGGGACATAGGAAATCAGGTGTGCAGGCAGCGCCGCCAGGTTCAGACCTACATCCAGATAGAGGATGCCGTTAGTGGCGAGATCATGGTAAAGCAATTGGCCATCAGCCAGAAGTTGCTCTTCGGTGGGGATGACGCGTACGGTTTTGTCCAGGTCTTTCAATTTGAGACGCGGGATGGCGGCCAGGGCGGCGGGATCGTCGGGCTCTTCCTGCAGCCGGCGCAGGGCTGCCATCTCATCTTTGATGCGGGCGAGATCGCGCTCAGCCATGCGGGCCTTTTCGTCGGCCAGGCGGGCTGCTTCCTGTTCCTCCCATCGATCTTTCAATTCGGCGTCGGGGTAGAGAACCAGCCGGGTGCGATGGGGGTTTTCCAGAAGATAGCGTCGGATCAGTCCCTCGAAATAACCTGCGTCCGCCTGCGCCTGTTCTTTGATCCGCTGCAAAGGAGCCTCGAAAGCCAGCGGAGCCAGCGGGTCGGCGTCGTATAGCCAGAAAGCCAGCGCCCGGATGTAAAGCAGCAGGCCGCGAGGGAAGCGGCCGGTGTTCATTTCCCGCAGCATGAATTCGATGGTGTTCAATGAGGCTTCGACAGTTTTGCGGTCGATGCCTTCATCGGTCAGTTTCTGCAACGTATCGAAGATGAGTCGCTCGATGGCGTCGGCCTTGTCCTCGGTCGTCCCTTTGAGGCCTGCGGCGAAAAAGTATTGCCGCAACTCGTCCTCCAATCCGCCGCCGGCCACATCTTCGCCCAGCCCTGAATCGATGAGCGCTTTGCGCAGGGGCGAAGCGGGCGTGCCCATAAGGATATGATCCAGCACGTTTAACGCCAGAGTCATCTCGGCGTCCCCCGTTTCATTCAGTAGCCAGTTGACAGTGACATAAGCCTTGCTATCTTCGCCCGCCATAAAGGGTTGACGCAGAGATCGGGGTTCGGTCCAGCGGGGCTGCGCCGGAATGTTTGAATCCACCTTCTCGTGCCCGAAATCCCGCAGCCATTTGTCCATCAATTTCAGTCGCTTTTCCGCTTTATCATTTCCGTAGAAATAAATCCAGGCGTTGGCGGGGTGATAGTATTCATCGTGAAAGGTCTTGAACTGCTCATAGCTCAAATCGGGGATGTGATGAGGGTGTCCGCCATAGTCCAGTCTGTAAAGCGTATCCGGGAACAGGCTTTGTTGGATGCGCTCGCCCAGGACGCTGTCGGGCGAGGCGTACACGCCCTTCATCTCATTGAAAACAACACCCTTGTAGCTGATGTCATCTTTCTCATCCATCTCATAATGCCAGCCCTCCTGCCGAAAGGTGAGGGGCCGCAGCAAGGGATAAAAGACCGCATCCATGTAGACATCGATGAGATTGTAGAAGTCCTTCAGATTTTGGCTGGCCACGGGGTAAACGGTGCGGTCAGGATAGGTGAAAGCGTTGAGGAATGTGTTGAGGGATCCCTTGATCAGCTCTACAAAAGGCTCTTTCACCCGGTATTTGCGGGATCCGGCCAGCACGGAATGCTCCAGGATGTGGGCGACGCCGGTGTTATCTCGCGGCGGGGTGCGAAAACCTACGCCAAAAACCTTGTTCTCATCATCGTTTTCGATAGAGAGCAGGCGGGCGCCGGTTTTGATGTGACGAAAAAGCCGGACATGGCTATTGATTTCGGGAATATCGCGTTCTTCGATAAGCTCGAAGCCGTGATGTTTGCTCATGGAGATCTCCTTGACGGGGCTGTAGAGATGTGTGGCTCAACTGTATCTTGTGGGGTTTCCACATTGCCTGAGATCCAGAAGAGCCAAATGTGTTAGCGAATTTTGGGCATTATAGCACTTTTCACGAAGTTTCGCGGTAAAGTTTGGAACTCTGGTGCGGATGAGGATAAAATCGGGCGCAAATAGCCTTGGCAGTTGCCTCACTTCTTATTTTGGAGACCGCTCAATGAAAAGAAAAGACCTGGTCGCTTATCTGGATGACTTGCTCAATATCAAACTCATTGCCGACTATGGCCCGCAGGGGCTGCAAATCGAAGGCCGGGATGAGGTGAACAAGATCGCAGTGGGCGTGGATACGGCGCACGCCACCATCGACGGCGCCCTGGCCGCAGGCGCAGATATGCTCATCGTGCATCACGGCGTTTTTTGGGGTCCGCCCAGGCTCATCGCCGGGGCTTTTGGGAACAAGGTGCGGCGTTTTATCGAAGCCGATCTGAATTTGTACGCCGCTCATCTGGCTCTGGACGCACACCCCACCCTGGGCAATAACGCCGAATTGTGCCGTCTGCTGTCGTTGACTCCCACCGGCGGCTACTTCAATTTCAAGGGGCTGGATGTGGGGATCATCGCTGAACCTGCGGCCCCGACTTCCTTCGAAGCGCTGGCCGCCCGCTTCGCCGACGTTCTGCAGCCGCCACTAAAGATCGACGCCTCGGGCCCGGAGACCGTACGCAAGGTTGCCGTCTGCTCAGGCGACGCCGCCCGCAGCCTGGAGGAGGCTTTCGAGCTGGACTGCGATACGCTGGTCACGGGCGAGCTGGATTACACCATGGCTCATGCGCCCGAAGAGCTGGGTGTGAACGTCATCTATGGCGGTCACTATGCCACCGAAACCCTGGGCGTGCAGGCCCTGGCCCGGCATCTGAACGAAATGTTCGGTTTGCCATGGGTTTTCGTTGATGTCCCCGTGGGGCAATGACGGCGGCTAGCCATCCATTGCGACTCTTGACGTCCCCAGGACAGCGAGATCCCACAATTCGGCGCATTTGACGCCCCAAGGCGAGGATGTTGTCAGCGGTCGATTTTGGGGCGTCGCTCCGGGGCCCACCCTTCGATATGGTCGAAGGCCTGCAAGACAGGCTCTGGAATGGGCGCTTTGCCGCCCGCCTGATAATTGACGAAAACGATGGTGGTGTCCCCTTCGGCGGCGATGATATTGTGTCTGGCGCTGACCAAACGGTAGGCCGCAATCAGGCGGTCTTCGGCTACGCCGGTTACCCGCACGCCGATGCGGATGTGGTCAGGATAAGTGAGGGGAAACCGGTAGCGGATGCGATGACTGTGGGCAATCGGTCCCACGCCCTCGGCTTGCATGATCTCAAACATCGGCGTCCGTTCGAAATAATGGATGCGAGCGCTCTCGAAATAGCGAAGATACACCGTATTGTTGACGTGTTGAAACGCGTCCATGTCGCCCCATGCAACATCGGTTTCATAAATCACGGGGAATGCTTCGAGAAAAGATTCAGTCATAATGTTTGTTTTGCCAGAAAGATGTGTGGCTTCACTGAAAAAGGTCGGGATCAGCAGCGACGGCAGAGAAAACGATAGAAATGATAGGAATTTCAGTTGTTTTTCCTGGCGAAACTTCGCGTGATGTGATCTCATGTGCATGTTCGGGAAAATGGTCCGCCATCATCTTACCTATTCTTAATCCATTGTGCAATCCTTCGGGTTCCGAATCGTTTCTGTGTTTTGAGATAACGATATGAACAGGTAGAATACGTCATTATCGCAGTTTCTGACTTCTCTTCATCTCGCCCCCGAAGGAATATGACCAAAACGCTCCTTTCCTCCCGCGATCTTGTGCGCCAGACGTTGGCCGGTTTCCCGCCCGCCCGTCTGCCGATTGGGGAGTTGCTCGTTGATGACGGGTTGGTGCGCGAACTGGTAGGGTTGAATGATGACGAGGAAGTTCCTCTGCCCGCGAAAAAAGCATTATTGGCGCGCTGGCAACACGATCTGGTTACGGTTTCTTTTTCGCATGGGTGGGGTGCGCCCGTTCAGCCGGATCCTCTGGACTGTTTGGCCCGCGTGACCTATTGGGCCAAACACAGCGATCTTTTCATCTTCGCCCTGCTGGACGGCCCTTTTACGATGGCTGCCCGGGCCTGGAGCTGGGAAGATGCCCTGAGCCGTTTTTCCGGCGCCGACGCCGAGTTCGAAGCATTCCTGGCGGACGCAGTCATAGATATGAACGATTTGTTCAGAACATTGGCTGATCTTGGAGCCAACGGCGTCATTATCGGCGATGACATCGCCTATCGTCGCGGCCCCTACATCAACCCCGAACACCTGCGGCAATCTTACTTCCCTTTCCTCACGCTGCTGACAGGCATAGCCCAGGACATGGGCCTGGCCGTGGTTTTTCATTCCGATGGCAATCTGTGGCCCATCTGGAACGACATTCTGCGGGCGGGCGTGGATGGCGTGCAAAGCCTTGATCCTTATTCAGCCATGTCGCTGCCTCTGGCCCGACAGCGCAGCCACGACGCCTTGTGTCTGTGGGGCAATCTGGATATCGGCTGGCTGATGACTCTGCCCCCGGAGGATGAACTCAAAGCCCATCTCACTCGCCTTTTGCAACCGGTTAGTGGGACGCCGATGATCTTCGGAACCAGCAGCGGCCTCAGCCCTGGCCTGGCCTTGCCTCAATTGGATGCTGTCTACCGGGCGGCCCGATTGTTCCCCTGGGGAGTCGGGTTGAACGCAACGAAATAATACTCCTCGTGTTATAATTGAACAGATGCCATGAGCGTCTGCACGCCAATAAAAATGAAAATCTGAACGCAGATACCGCTGATACTCGCAGATTAGCGCAGATTATTCTGATTTTATCTTTTTGATCTGCGCAGATCAGACTTTTCTGCGTCATCTGCGTTCTATTTACGAAGCAGAGTGCAAAGAACGCGTCCGCATCGCCTATCATTTCCCACATTACAAGGAGGATATTGTTGAATTACCTGCTTATTATTTTGTCGATGTTGCTTGGATACCTCATCGGCAGTATACCAATCGGATATATCGTCGCCTGGATCAAAGGGATTGATATTACCTCCATCGAAAGTGGTCGCACTGGCGGCACCAATGTTTCCCGGGCGCTGGGTTGGCGCTATGGCTTGTTGGTGGGGGCGTTGGATATCCTGAAGGGCGCTGTGGCGGTGTTATTGGTCCGTTACATTTTTG
>JALSPL010000256.1 GCA_026985975.1 Anaerolineae bacterium
TTGCAATCGTTCAATGGCTTCCTGTTCCATGTGTTTCCCTCCGTGATGGGGTGTTGAGATGTTAAATCGTATCACGGTGGGTCATTTGAACCAACAGGAAACTCACCCAATAATGGCTCCCTTGAAAAAAGGTTGGAATCAGCAACAATGGTTGGAAAAACAGCGCAAATGGTGGTGTTTCAGCCAAATTTCCTTGGCGAAATCTTGGTATTTCCCTTAGCGCCCTGGCGACTTTGCGTGAGATGCAGCTTTTTTCAGGCGACCCAATGATCATCCCAACCCTGACAGACGCCCCACCATCGTGCTATAATGCCTTTGCCGTCTACACCGAAAATAGCGCCCGATGTCCAGAGGTTATGCCCCCAGGCGGATTTGCAATCCGCCGGTAACGCCTGGCGCTAAATTCGCCGGATGACAGATCCGGCTCGAAGCATCTGAACACTGCCAACCACCATGCCCGATAACGCCGACATCCAACGCCGAGACCTGAACAAAGCCGCCGCCCTGGGCCACCCCTCCTATGTGTGGCGCGCGGGCCAGGAACGCCGCTTCGCGCTCATCCGGCAGTGGGCGCAGGTGGCGGGCGCGCGGGTGCTGGTGGATGGCGCCGGCGTGGGCATGTATAGCCGCCATCTGCAAGAAGCGGGCGCAGAGGTCTACTCCATCGACATCGACTTCCCCAGCATGGTTCAGGCCCGGGCGCACACCGCTCATTGCGTCGTGGCCGCGGGTGAACAGTTGCCCTTCCCGGCCAACGCCTTTGACGTCGCACTTTCCCACGAGGTGCTGGAGCATGTGAACGACGACGCCGCGGCCCTGGCGGAGATGGCGCGGGTGCTGAAGCCGGGCGGGCGGGCCATCATCTTCCTGCCCAACCGCCTCTACTTCTTCGAGACCCACGGCCATTACTGGCGGGGCGAATATCACTTCGGCAACACGCCCCTCATCAACTACCTGCCCGATCGCTGGCGGGACCGGCTGGCGCCCCATGTGCGGGCCTATCGGGCGGGCGACCTGCGCCGCCTCATCGCGCCGCTGCCCCTGCGCATGCTGCACTGGACGCAAATCTACCCCGGCTACGACAACATCATCGCCCGCCAACCCGCGTTGGGCCGGGCCGTGCGCGGTCTCACCCGCATCTTCGAAAAAACCCCCCTGCGAGTTTTTGGCATCTCTCATTTTCTGGTGTTGGAGAAAACACCATGACCACCCTCATCAAAAACGGAACTATCGTCACCGAAACCGAAACCTATCCCGCTGATATTCTCATCACCGGGGAAACCATCGCCGCCATCGGCCAGAACCTGCCCGCGCCCGATGACGCCGCCATCATCGACGCCCGCGGCTGCTACATCCTGCCCGGCGTCATCGATCCCCACACCCACATCCAGCTCGACACCGGCGTCTTTCGCACCGCGGATGATTGGGAAACCGGCACAGCCACCGCTGCGCTGGGCGGCGTCACCACCGTCATCGACTTCGCCACCCAATTTCCCCACCAGACCGCCAAAGAAGGCGTCGCCGCCCGCCACCGCGAAGTGCTGGGACTGGAGACCGTCGATCTGGCGGAATTGGCCGCGGCCGAGCCGCAAACGCCCCATCCCCCCATCATCGACTACGCCCTGCATCTCATGCTCACCGTCCTGCCCGATGAGGACGCAGAACTGGACGCGTGGATGCAGGATGTGCGGGCCGCGGGCGTCAGCGCCATCAAAATCTACACCACCTATCGCCCCAACTACTATCAGAATGACGCCGAACTGCTGCGCTCCATGACCGCGGCTGCGAAGGCCGACCTGGTGGTCATGGTCCACGCCGAAAACGACGCCATCGTCTCCGACGCCACCCAGCGTCTGGTGGCAGCGGGCAAAACCGACCTCCGCTATCATGGCCAGGCCCGGCCCGGCTTCGCCGAGGTGGAAGCCGCACACCGCGTCCTCTTCCTGGCCGATAAAGCCCGAGCCGAGCTTTACATCGTCCACAACTCCATGGGCCGCACCGCCGAACTCATCGCCGAGGCCCGGCAACGGGGCCAGCGGGTGTGGTCCGAAACCTGCCCCCAATATCTGCTGCTGGATGAGCGCAAATACGAAGGCGCCGACGCCTGGCGCTACATCATGCAGCCCCCCCTGCGCGACCCCTACCAGCCCGCGCACCTGTGGCAACTGCTGGCCTCGGACGCTATTCAATCATTGGGAACCGACCATTGCGACTACGCCCAGGCGCAAAAACTGGGCCTGCGGCCCCTCCGTGACGTCTCCACCCAAACAGCGCTTTCGGCGCTCAGTCCGCAGGAGCGAGACGTCATCATCGCCCGTTTCGGCCTGTTCGATGGTCGCCCCCGCACCCAAAAAGAAACCGCCCACTATCTGAATCTGCCCCTGGCGCAGGTGCAGCAGGCGGAAGAAAACGCGTTCGCCCAGATCCCCGCCCTGGGCGAACAGATGATGAGCCTCATCACCGACCTGCAGCGGCTGGATGCGGCAGCGACGCCCCCGCAACTGCCCTTCACCCAGACGCCCGGCGGCCTGCCCGGCCTGCAAACCGCGCTGCCCCTCATGATCACCTACGGCGTCATGCCCGGCCACATCACCTGGCCCGACCTGGTGCGGGTGATGAGCGCCAACCCCGCCCGCATCTTTCGGCTGGATCATCGCAAAGGCGCGCTGCGCCCGGGCCTGGACGCAGACATCGTCATCTACGACCCCGCGGGCGAAGATGTCATCACCGACGCCGAACAGGCCACCATCGGCGGCTTCACCCCCTACAAAGGCATGAAAGTCATGGGCCGCGTGCGCGACGTCCTGGTGCGGGGGCAAACCATCGTGCGGGATGGCGAGCTGGCGGGGCCTCGGGGCTGGGGGAAATACATTCCCGCAAAATAAGATGCGACGCACTTCGCAAGTGCGCCGCATCTGACTCTCATTTCATTCGCAACAGGCGCAGACCGTTGAGAACCACCACAATGGTGCTGCCCTCATGCCCGACCACGGCGATGGGAAGGGAGATGCCGATGGAGAAGGTGGCCAGCACCAGCAACGCCATCACGCCGATGGAGATGGCGAAATTTTGGATGATCACGGTTCGGGCCTTGCGGGCCA
>JALSPL010000257.1 GCA_026985975.1 Anaerolineae bacterium
TGCGGATGTCGCCATCCAGCTCATCCAGCAAGCCATTCAACTTCTCGCTGGCCTTCAGCAGGGTGACCCCGCCTCCGGGCACGATGCCCTCTTCCACGGCGGCGCGGGTGGCGCTGAGGGCGTCTTCCACGCGATGCTTCTTCTCTTTCAGCTCCACCTCGGTGCCGGCGCCCACGCGGATGATGGCGACGCCGCCAGCCAGCTTGGCCAGACGCTCTTGCAGCTTCTCGCGATCATAATCGCTGGTGCTGTTCTCGATTTCGGCGCGAATCTGGTTGATGCGGGCCTGAATAGCGTCATCGGAGCCCTTGCCGCCGACGATGGTGGTCTCTTCTTTGGTGGAAATAATGCGGTCGGCGCGGCCCAGGTCTTCCAGGGTGACGCTATCCAGCTTGCGGCCCAGTTCCTCGGTGATAACGGTGGCGCCGGTGAGGATGGCGATATCTTGCAGCATGGCCTTGCGGCGGTCGCCGAAGCCGGGAGCCTTGACGGCCAGCACATTGAAAACGCCACGCAGTTTGTTCAGCACCAGCGTGGCCAGCGCCTCGCCATCCACATCTTCGGCGATGATGACCAGATTGCGTTTGCCGATCTGCACCAGTTTCTCCAGCGCGGGCACCAGGTCCTGGGCGGCGCTGATCTTCTTGTCATGGATGAGGATGTAAGGCTCCTCGATGACGGCTTCCATGCGCTCGGTGTCGGTGATGAAGTAGGGGCTGAGATAGCCGCGATCGAACTGCATGCCTTCCACATATTCGGTCTCGAAGCCCAGCGATTTGCCCTCTTCCACGGTGATGACGCCATCTTTGCCGACTTTGTCCATCACTTCGGCGATGAGGTTGCCGATTTCCTGATCCTGCGCGGAAATGGCTGCCACAGCGGCAATGCGCTCGTGGGTGCTGATGGGGGTGGCCAGATCCAGAATGGCCTGGGAGATCACGGTGGAGCCTTTCTCGATGCCGCGCTTCAGCAGCATGGGATTTGCGCCCGCGGCCACGTTGCGCAGACCCTCGGCCACAATGGCCTGAGCCAGCACGGTGGCTGTAGTGGTGCCGTCGCCAGCCACGTCATTGGTTTTGGTGGCGGCTTCTTTCAGCAGTTGCGCCCCCATATTGGCGAAAGGCTCTTCCAGCTCGATCTCCTTGGCGACGGAGACGCCGTCGTGGGTGATGGTGGGAGCGCCCCATTTTTTGTCCAACGCCACATTGCGGCCCTTCGGGCCCAGGGTGGTTTTGACGGCGTTGGCCAGGACGTCTACGCCCCTTTTGAGTTCTTTGCGAGCATCTTCGTTGAAAATGATCTGCTTAGCCATGATTGATTACTCCTTTGTCAAGATTATGAGATTTCTTTTTGAAAGGTATGGGATTTCGGAAACTGAACGGGTAAATTCGTCTGGATACAATCAAACGCTATCAGCGCTTCCTGCCCTTAGATGCCTGACCGGGACATTTGGTTGCATTGCTTTGTCACGCTTCCTCAACGACTGCCAAAATATCACTTTCGCGCAGAATGAGATATTTTACATCATCGAGTTTGACCTCGGTGCCCGCGTATTTGGCATAGAGCACGATGTCACCGACATGAACATCCAGCGCCATGTGCTCGCCCTTTTCGTTGCGGGCGCCGGGTCCAACCGCGATAACCTCGCCCTCCTGCGGCTTTTCACGGGCGGATTCGGGTAGAATAATGCCGCTGACGGTTCTGGCTTCTCGCTCGATGGGCTTGACAACAAGCCGATCACTAAGCGGACGCAACTTCATTGTCATTGACCTCCGGGAGAATTGAGCAGCAAGCAGGAATAAGTTTCAAAAATCAGCGTCGTCACTTCCATCGACGTTAATAAAGATGACATGATTCTGGACTCACGTTAGCACTCAACGCAACTGAGTGCCAAGAACGATTGCTATTATAGCCAGAACTCTGCCCATTCGTCAAATTTCTCACCCCTGATTTTAGCACTCTCGGCCCGCGTCTGCCAAAAATTACCCTTCCGGGTTTTCCTCACAGGTGCGCAGGCCCGCCAGCGCCGGCAATGAATTCGGGTTGACCTCCAGCGCCTTGTTCAGCCAGGGGATGGCTTTGTCGCACTGACGGGGCTCGCCATAAACATACGACAACCCCAGCGTATAGTAATAAGCCTCATTATCCGCCCCTTGCTTGATGGCTCGTTCCAGCGGCCCCACTGCATCCTCATAGCGCTGACGCCGGTAGAGGGCCATGCCCAGATGCGCCCAGGCTGCGGTGTTGTCGGGATTTTTCTCCACTGCTCGCTGCAACTCGATAATCGCCCGCTCCGGATCATCCATGTAATAATAAGCCCAGCCCAACGCGTCATAAGCCTCATCATAATCAGGATTCAGCTTGAGCGCCTTGCGGAAATTTTCGATAGCCGTCTCATATTCCTGTTCCGCCACATAATCCAACGCCAGCTCATAATAAAGCCTGGCCAGGTTAGGATTCAGCTTGAGCGCTTCCTGATATTGCTCAATGGACAGTTTATATTTGCCCTGGGTGTTGTAGATATATCCTAATGCCCGACGGGCGTCCACGCTGTTGGGGTTCAGACGGATGGCTTCCTTTCCCTCCTCCAGGGCCCGGCCCCAGTTTCCTGCATCGGCGTAAATCTCAGCCATATAAGCGCGTGTTTCCGCCAGATTCGGATTCAAATCCAGGGCGTAAACTGCGGCGGAGATGGCGTCATCAATCTCATCATTCCAGTCCAGCGCCCAGGCCAGCACAGCGTTGGCAAATGGATCCTGCTTGTCCAACTCGACAGCTTTGCGGGCGCTTTCCAGAGCGTCCTCTTTTTGTCCCTGCCAAATCTGCCAACGCGCCAGTTCGGCCCAGGTTTTCCGATCATCAGGAACCAATGCCAGATATTTCTGGTAGCTGTCGATAGCATCCTGCAAACGTCCCTCCGAGAGCGCCATCTCTGCATCCAGCAAATGCACCGAAGGGGAAATAGTGGGCGTGGCTGTCGGCTCGAAAGGATTGGGAATCCAATCGGGCTGCTGTCTGTACAGGAAGAAAAACGCGCCGATCAAAGCGATCAGAAAAAACAAAATCCGGCGGCGACGTTTGGCTTTTTGGCGC
>JALSPL010000258.1 GCA_026985975.1 Anaerolineae bacterium
GGCGGTTTCGGTGGGATTCGCCAACAAAGGGGTGGACGATCCCCATGTCCATTCTCAGATTACGGAGATCTATCTGGTGGCCCGCGGCGTTGCCGAAATCCGGGTGGAGCAACAGACCATCAGGCTGACGGCCGGGGATGTGATCATCATCGAGCCGGGCGAGGCGCACACTTTTCTATCGAGTTCACCCGATTACTACCATTTTGTGATTCACACGCCGGGCCTGGCGGGCGAGCGCGCTGGCGCCGAGAAAACGCCCGTGTCCCGGGCGCGGCTGGGCCTGCCCGCCTACTCGCCGCCGCAGAGCAAATAGAGACGCAGGAGGCGCAGCTCTTCGTAGGAGATGCGCCCGTCCAGGGCCTCGAACGCGGGCTTGAGGGCCTCGATTCCCATCTGCTGGAACGTAGCCAGCACTGCTTCTTGCTGCTCGGGCGTCAGCCGGGATGCGGCGCGGATGCGGTCTGCGGGCAGGCTGTGGCCCGCGGCCCGATAGCGCTGCAAATGGGCGATGATGGTGTCCCGCTTCACGCCATAGAGCTTCTGCAAATCGGCCACCGATTGCCCGGCCAGATACAACTCCCCCACCTCCTCGAAGCGGCGCTGGCTGTGCGAGCGCGAACGGGTGGCCGCGGGCAGGATTTTGGGGCGCTCGGCCAGGTCGTGGGCCCGACAATAATCGCGAATCAGCGCCAGAAAACGCTCGCCGTAGCGTTCCAGCTTCACCTGGCCCACGCCATTCATGGCCAGAAAATGGGCGTCGCTCTGGGGATAGAAAGTCGCCATCTCTTGCAGCGCCCGATCGGAGAAGATGACGTACGCGGGGACGCCCGCCTCATCCGCGGTGACTTTGCGCAGCGCCCGCAACGCCGCGAACAACTCGATATCATACTCGGCCTGCGGGCCCGCCGCGGGCGCGATCTCGGCGCTGGGCAGGGGCGTGATGAACACCTTTTCCCCCCTGAGCGCCTGATAGCCCTTGCTCGTCAGCAGCAGGCTGCCATGCTCCGCATCCTGCCGCACCAACCCCTGCTCGATGAACTGCTCCGCCATGTGCCGCCATTGCCGCCGCGAATACTCGGCCCCCACGCCGTAGGTGGGCAGTTTGTGATGTCCGCGGGCGAGCACCGGTTTGGATTGCGAGCCCCGCAGCACCTTGATGATGTGCGAGACGCCGAATAGCTCCCCCGTGCGTTTGACGCAGGAGAGAAACATCTGGGCGGGGATGGTGGCGTCCGCGGGGGATTTGGCGTCAGCTTCCTGCTGGCAATTGTCACACATGCCGCAAGCGTCGGCCTGGTATTGCTCGCCAAAATAGGCCAGCAGGGGGATGCGGCGGCAGGCCCGGGTCTGCGCGTAATCGGCCATGGCCTGCAAGCGCTGCGAGCGTCCGGCCCGCTCCGATTCCGCGCCCTCGGCGATGAAATGGCGGATGGTGCGCAGATCGCTCTGATTATAGAGCAGCAGGCAATCCGCGCGCAGGCCATCCCGCCCCGCCCGCCCGATCTCCTGATAATAGCTTTCGATGTTCTGGGGCAGATTGTAGTGCAGCACAAAGCGCACGTTGGATTTATCGATGCCCATGCCAAAGGCGATGGTGGCCACCATGATGGGCACGTCATCCCGCACGAATTGCTGCTGATGCCGTCGCCGATCCTCTTTTTCCATGCCGGCGTGATAGGGCAGCGCGTTCCATCCCAGCATCCGCAATTGCTCGCTCAGCGTATCCACCTGCCGCCGGGTGCTGCAATAGATGATGCCCGATTGCTCCCGGTGCGCCTGCAAGAAAGCCAGGGTCTGGCGCAGGCCGTCGGTGCGGCGCTGCACCGCCAGATGCAGGTTGGGCCGATCGAAGCTGGCCACGAAGGCGTTGGCCTCCTCGAAACCGAGGATGTCCTGGATGTCTTGCTGGACGCGCGGGGTGGCGGTGGCGGTGAGGGCCATGCACACGGCCCGGGGATAGCGCTGGCGCACATCCAGCAACTGCCGGTACTCGGGCCGGAAGTCGTGTCCCCACGCTGAGATGCAGTGCGCCTCGTCGATGGCGATCATCTGCACCTGGCTGCGGTCCAGCAGGGCCAGGGTGCGGGCCTGCAGCAGGGTTTCGGGGGCCACATACAGCAATTTGATCTCCCCGGCCCGCACCTGGCGGGTGATGCGCTGGTAGCTGTCGAAATCCAGGGCGCTGTTGAGGAAGGCCGCGGCCACGCCCACCTGTTGCAGTGCGGTCACCTGATCCTGCATCAGGGAGATGAGGGGGGAGACGACCACGGTGAGGCCGTCGAAAAGCAGGGCGGGGAGCTGGTAGCAGAGGGATTTGCCGCCGCCCGTGGGCATGATCACCAGGGTGTCGCGGCGGGCGAGGACGTTGGCGATGATCTCTTCCTGCAGGGGCCAGAAGGCGTCGTAGCCGAAGATGGTTTGCAGCAGATCGCGGGCGCCGTCGATGTCGGGCGGGGGGGATGGCGCAGTCGCCTCGGGCGCAGGGGAGGCCGCATCCGCCGCAGAAAGCGCGGCCTGGGCCTTGAGCGCCCCGGTTTCATCGATGTGCTGCACGGGCATCCCCCGTTGCGTCAGAAGTTCCCCGATGAGAAAGCTGCGGTGGCTGGCTTCGGGCCGGATGGGCGCGTCCATCAGCGCCACCAGCAGATTTTGTTCCCAGGCTTTTTGCACCCGCCCCAACCCCTGCTGAAACCCCGGCGACTGGCTGAGCCGCTCGAAGGAGATGCGCCCGTCGATGTAGCATTCCTGGTCCTC
Source organism: Anaerolineae bacterium (assembly GCA_026985975.1). Classification (GTDB taxonomy): domain Bacteria; phylum Chloroflexota; class Anaerolineae; order J102; family J102; genus M2005. The sequence continues at coordinate 2,755 of JALSPL010000258.1, forward strand.
CGGCTGCGCCCCCAGCAGATCGCCCATGAACACATAGCGCCCGCCCTGCGCCCGCAGGCTCTCGGTCAGCGCTTCGCGCCCAAACTCGGGCCGCTCCGGCTCCCAGGGAATGGAGCGGATGTCGATGAGGAAGGCGATGTCGTGCGCCCGCAGCAGCGCCAGAAAATCGGTCAGGCTGCGGGCGTCGTAGCCGATGGTGAAGATAGGAGGCTGGTCGGGCATGAGAATGTTATGATAGCGCACCTTTTTCTCCCTGACAATCCATCGCCGCGCCTGTCTGCGTTATATCCCGGAGGTGGCGGTCGCGTTGCCCCACGGAATCCCGT
>JALSPL010000259.1 GCA_026985975.1 Anaerolineae bacterium
CCGCTGGCCAAGGACCTGTTGCGGCGCAGCAAACGCACCGAGGAGATGATGCAGTCGTTGCGCGGCGAAGTGGTGGGACATCTCGTCATCGGATGCTCCACCACGACCGGGAAATATCTGTTGCCGCCCCTGATGGCCCGATTTTGCGACCGTTACCCGGGCGTGCAGGCCACGGTGCGCGTTGGCTCCCGCAGCCGCGTGTTGGAATTGCTGGCCGCGGGCGAGGTGCATTTATCCTTCACCAGCGCTCTCACCCCGCGCCGAGAGATACGCTACCGCAAGTTCATCCAGGATCAGGTGGTGCTCATCGCCCCCAGCAATCATCCCTGGGTGCAAAAGGAAGCTATCGAGCCGGAGGAGTTGCTGCAAGAGCGGCTGATTTTGCGCGAGCCGAGGTCGGGCACCTATCAGGCCATGGAGACGGCCCTGGCCCGTCACGACATCAGCGTGGACGAGCTGCACACCGTCATCACTGTCGGCAACTCCGAGGCCATCATCCTGGCGGTGGAGGAGGGCATCGGCGTGGGCTTTGTGCCCAAGTTGGCCGCACAGCGCTGTATGCGCTTGGGCAATATCCAGATCATTCCCATCACCGACACTTATATGAGTTACACCATCTGGATGGCGGAAAACGCGATGCAGCCCGCCACCGCAGCCCAGATTCATTTTCTGAAATTATTGAAGGAGGAGGGATATCTGATAGAGGAGGATTTGGCGAGGAAGAACAGATCTGGGTGAAAAGCTGAAAATCAGTATCGGTTTGTCTCGCAACGGGCCTTGCAGAACAGAACAGGCGCCATGAACGTTTACACCCCCATAAGGATGAAAATCTAGAACGCAGATACCGCTGATGTCCGCAGATTTTATCTGATTTTATCTTTTTGATCTGCGCAGATCGGCTTTTTCTGCGTTATCTGCGTTCCATTTACGAAGCAGCAGGCGCAGCCATCCTTAGCCCGGATCTATCCGATATTATGATGCTCAATTTTGGTTGGGCTCTCAGTCCTGATCATCCACAAAAAAATGGCAAGCGTGACCGCCGCCGCGAGCACTGTAGCCATTATCCAGAGAATCATGCTTTGGGCGCCGTAAGGCTCGAAGAATTGACCGATCAGCCAGGGTATAGTCATAGAACCCAGGCTACTTCCTACAAAAAACAAGCTGGTGATCTTGCCGGTAACCGCAATGTGATGTTCACCAAGGCCCATCAGCGTGGCAAAAGCGCTGGCCATGGCAAATCCCATCCCGAAAGTGGCAATCCAGATAATCGAAGTGGAAGCGGGCCAAAACAACAAGAGCAACAATGAAAGCGCCAGCCCGCCGATATCGGCCATGAGCATATATCGGGGTCGCACCCGCGCCGCCACCGGGATATTGACCAACCGCCCCAACGTCAGCGCTCCCCAAAACAACGATGTGAGATAGCCAGCAGTTGTGATGGTCGCCAAACCCAACGAAAGCGCATAGGTGTAAATCCAGCCGCCATAGCTAAGTTCAGCGCCCACAAAAAAGAAAAACATGGCAGCGATTAGGAACACCAGCAGCCAACGGGGATGTGTGGCCGCGTCGCCATCCGTTTGATAGGGTATGCGCGGGCTAGGAAGACGCAACAGAAGCAGGACAGCCGGTATCAGCAAACTGGCCAGCAGCCAATAAGCGCCGGTAATGCCGCCTCCCAAAGCTATCACACGGGCGATAAACAGGGGAGAAAGCAGCGCACCGACGCCAAAGAAAAAGTGCAAGGCGTTCATATAGGGGCCAACGCCATCTTTGAACAGCCAGATCAACAGCGTATTTCCTCCCACATCGATCGAGCCACCCGCCATGCCGATAACGAAGACGATCAGCGCTAAAACAGTAATCGTCGTCATCAGCGGCATCAGCGCCAACATCAGCGCCAAAACGATGATGACGCCCGCCAGAAAGATATGCGCAGGCGCTCGATCGTACCAGCGCCCGCTGCTGAGACTTCCGATCAACGACCCCAACGCCTGCATGGTAAAAAGAATGCTGATAGCGCTCAAAGTCGAATGGGTGTTTGCCGCCAGGCCCGGCAAGGTAGGCCCCAGCGCCGCCACCGCTAGTCCCAGAGCGATAAACATGGCGTAATAGGCGATGGTGCGCCGCTTGTTAAGGGCGGCGCCCGACGGGGATGCTGTTGCGGTCGATATCGTCATAATAGCGGTAATGACGTTCAGGGATGAATGAGATGAGATGATCGTCAATGCGCTGCCGGCATTGGAAAGATACCAGAAATGTAAATGAACCCACAAATCGCGATGATTACCCATAAGTCGATAACAAGGCCCGCTTGCCACCGCTCCACCAGACTTTCGAGGTCTGCGAGACCTCGAAAGTCTACGACCGACGCGGCTTTTGTAAGATATGGGTAATCACCGCACAAATCCTATTGACAGCCAAAACGTTTTGGACTATAATGGTAGCATAGCCAAAACGTTTTGGCTTTCTCGCGCCATCAAAAGAAAGGAGTCGTCGCGTCTCATGGCTGTTACCATTAAGGATATTGCCAAGAAAACGGGAAAGTCCATCACCACGGTATCGCGCGCACTACACGGCTATAACGATGTGAGCCCGGAGACCAGAGAAATGGTCGAGCGGGTGGCGAAGGAGATGGGATACACGCCCAACCTGCTGGCGCAGCGTCTACAAAAGCAGCGCACCGACACCATCGGTTTCATCCTGCCCACCTTTGGCCCGCGGTTCTCCGACCCTTTTTTCAGCGAATTTCTGGCGGGCATTGGCAGTAGCGCCACAAAATATGGTTATGACATCCTCGTCTCCACTCAGCCGCCGGGCGAGAAGGAATTGGAGGTTTATCGCAAAAAGGTGACCGGACGTCAGGTGGATGGATTTGTACTGGTGCGCACCCGTTGCCAGGACCCGCGCATCAACTTTTTACGGGAATCGGGTGTGCCATTTGTGGCGTTTGGGCGCACCGAGGGGGAGCTGGATTATCCCTTTGTGGATGAAGATGGGGCGGATGGCATGTTTCAGCTCACCAAACATCTTCTAGAGCGCGGCCATCGGCGCATTGCTTATATCACACCGCCGATGGCTTTGATGTTCGCCCGCGATCGATGGCAGGGCGTCAAACGGGCGCTGGATGAAGCGGGCGTCTCCTTGCCCGACGCGTATCTTGTGACGGGCGAACTGACGCAGCGCAGCGGGCGAGAAGCGGCGCGGCGGCTGTTGTCACTCCCAACGCCCCCCACAGCCATCATCGCCGGCAACGATCTGATGGCGCTGGGGGCCATGAGCGCCATTCAAGAGCGTGGGCTGGTGGTGGGTGAAGACATTGCGGTGGCGGGCTTCGATGACATCCCCATGTCAGAAGCGTCACATCCACCCCTGACCACAGTGCATCAACCCATCTATGAAATCGGGCAGATGCTGACCGAAATGCTGATTAAAATTATCCGTAACCAACCTCTTGAATCCCAACAAATTCTCTTACGGCCACAACTCATCATTCGCCAATCCTGCGGCGAGTGATGGTGTGTCTTGATAGCTTCACCTCACCCCTTTTCTGTTTTCCATTCATAAGGAGTAGAACAAATGAAGAGATTGTTGATTGTTCTCACCCTGATTGCCGTACTGGCAATCGCATTAGCCGCCTGCTCACAGGCGACGCCCACCCCCGAGGTCGTCGAAAAAGTCATCGAAAAAACAGTGGTGGTGGAGAAAACTGTCGAAGTGCCTGTGAAAGAAACGGTGGTTGTAGAAAAAACGGTGGTCGTGGAAGTGACGCCCGAGCCCACCGAGAAGACAGTTGTCGAATTCTGGACCACTGACAACGAAGAAAAGCGCGTCAATGTCTATGAAGCTGTAGCCGCCAAATACATGGCCGAGCATCCTGATGTCGAAATCCGCATTGTGCCTATCGAGGAAGGCGGCATTTCGCAGCGCATCGCCACGGCCCGGGCAGCCAATCGTCTGCCCGACATCGTGCGCATGGGCGTAGAGCGCGTTTCCGCTTTTGCCGCTGACGGCATTCTGGATGAAGATGCCGCCAGTGCAGTGATCGACAGCATCGGCAAAGATGATTTCCGCGCTGGCCCGCTGGAGATGGTGACAGATCCATCCACGAACAAATATGCGGCAGTACCTTACGATGGCTGGATTCAGGCGATCTGGTATCGCAAGGATATGTTCGATCAGGCTGGTCTTCCTGCTCCCACCAGCTGGGATGTGCTGGATCAAGCTTGCGACACGCTGCCCGGCACAGGCAATCTCCTCTATGCGCTTACGCTGCCGACAGACCCAGGACAAAACTATCCGCATCAGGTATTCGAGCAATTCGCCATCTCCAACAATGTATGGCCTTTTGATGACGATGGCAATGTGAGCATGAATACGCCCCAGATGGTGGAAACGCTGAAATTCTACACCAGCCTGCAGCGTTGTGCGCCCCCAGGACCGCAGTATTGGCGCGGCGCCCGCGAAACGTATGAGCTGGACCAATCGGGCATGCTCTTCTACTCCACCTACATCATGGACGACCTGGTGGAAGGCTCGGGTATGGAAGGTGGCGGCAAAGTGCAGATCGCAGTGCCGGATCTGGCCAAGAAGACCGGTTTTGCGCCCAAGCTGGAAGGCCCCAGCGGCGCTTCCGCCACCTATGGGCAGTTGGTGACGCTGGGCATTATGAGCGGCGCAGATCCTCAGGCCCAGGATGTGGTCAAATTCTTCCTCACCGACCAGAACTACAAGGACATCCTGGCGCTAGCCCCGTTTGGCAAAGTGCCTGTGCTGAAGAGCGCTGTGGACGAGTGGAAAGACCTCAGCCCCTTCTTCGCAGATTATGATCCCGAGACCCTGGATCAGATCGCCAATGGCTATGACACCATGCAGCGCTGGCTGTTCAAACCGGGATACGACGCCACCCAACGCGCGGTCATCGGTGACATCGAAGGTCGCCTGCTCATCCCTCAGGCTATTTCCAACATCGCCCTGGATGGCAGCATGACGCCCGAATCTGCGGCCGAGTGGCTCCAGCAGCAGGTCGAGCAGCTTTACCAAGACCGTAAGAACCAATAGCGCACACCATACGCTCTGGGGGGATGATCGCATGCAGGATCATCCCCCTTTTGCACTCATTTCGATCACGGAGGGATGCAATGACGGCGCCTCCAGAGACCATCCGAAAATATCAAAAACGGCGCTGGTCCTCACTCGAATCGCAGGAAGCCCGACTGGCCTGGAAATTATTGCTGCCAACGGCCATCATCGTCTTTGGCCTGGTCATCTTTCCCGCTATCTTCAGCATCTGGATCAGCTTCCATAAAGTCAATCTTAGCAATCTGAATGATGTTTTTCATGCGCCCTATGTGGGGTTGGATAATTATGTGCGGGTCGTCAACGATTACGCATTCAAGTGGACTAGCTGGAAAAACATGGGGGCGTACATCACCAGCATCGTTTACTCCTTCGTCAGCACCATTCTCACCATCTTCATCGGCCTCATTGCGGCATTGCTGCTGAATAAACCATTCCGGGCCCGCGGTCTGAGTCGCGCCGTTTTTCTCTTTCCCTACGTGGCGCCCATCGTCAGCGTCGCCTTTGTATGGCGCTGGCTGCTGGATCCCAGACCATCAGGCGTCATGAACGACATCCTGATGCGATTAAACCTCATTCAGCGACCGTTGGGATTTCTTTCCACCCCCGGTTTGGCCCTGATTCTGGTCATCGTCTTCACCGGTTGGCGCTACTTCCCCTTTGCCATGCTCATGATCCTGGCCCGGTTACAAGCCATCGACAAAACGTTATACGAAGCTGCGGATGTGGACGGTGCGAGCACATTGCACAAATTCTGGTATATCACCATGCCCGAACTGCGCTACGTGGTGGGAGCGCTCTTTTTGCTGCGTCTCATCTGGACATTCAACAAGTTCGATGACATTTATCTACTGACCGGTGGTGGATTTGGCACCAACGTATTGCCGGTGCTCACCTATCAATTCAGTTTTCGATTGTTCAATTTCGGCGTGGGCGCCGCAGCCGCAATGATCTTATTATTGACGCTGGTCGTATTTCTGGTTTTTTACGTAGGTGTATTCATGCGCTACACCGAGGAGGATTGAGGAGGAAGCCATGGCAAGTACAACTTATGAAGACCGCCCCAAAAATTTCATCGAACACCTGGCCTCGCACATGAGCTGGGGGAAATTCATCTTCGCCCTGGTGTTATTCTTTTTCCTGGCCTCGGTGCTGTTCCCCTTCTATTGGATGATCGCATCCTCCTTCAAGACCTATGCCGAAATCGGCGGACGCCATCCTGTTTATATTCCCAGCGCCCTGCGGTGGGACGCCTACCAGGAGTTGTTCAGCTATTGGAATTTCCAGCGCAACATCCTCAACAGCTTTCTGGTTGCGATTCCCACATCGCTGATCGCCGTAGTGCTCTCCACCATGGGCGCTTACGCCTCTGCACGACTGAAATTCCGCGGCAAAAACATCATCCTCAACAGCATCCTCATCATCTACCTCTTCCCGGGCATTCTCCTCATCATCCCTCTTTTCGCCATGCTGGCCAAAATTGGCGATGCCGTGGGTTTCGATGTACAGGACAATCTGGGCATTCTGGTCTTCACCTATCTGGCCCAAACCCTGCCTGTCGCACTCTACATGCTGGCAAATTACTTCCGCACCATCCCGGAAGAAATCGAACAGGCGGCGCTCATCGATGGCTGCACGCGGTCGCAGGTCATTTGGAAGGTGACCCTGCCCCTTTCCATCCCGGCGTTGGTGTCGGTGGTGATCTACACGTTCATGATCGCATGGAATGAATTTCTTTACGCCCTGGTCTTTTTGAATGATCGCGACATGTTCACCATGCCCATCAAAATCAACACCATTTTCAACGATCCCACGCCCCGCCCGCATGTGGTCATGGCCGCGTCAACCATCATGACCATCCCCATCATCATCCTCTTTTTGGCCATGGAGAGATACCTCACCGAAGGTCTGGCCGCGGGCGGCGTCAAGGGCTGAATGATCCTCGCTCGGCGTCAGCCCAACGCGCCAGAGCAACATCTTCGCCACCGAATGCGGGGCGCGGCCACTCTCAGCGCCTCGCGCGCATCATGCACGCGGGCGACGCGCGACACATCAAGCGCCGCGTTCGGAATCAAACCAGGAGCGGTGAGCAATTTTCGTCAGGGTGGCAGGTTGCAGGCTACCTGGCTCATTGGGGACGCCCCCAAATTACATTGGAAAATATGATGCGAATTGGATTCATCTCGACCCGCCTCAACGGCTCAGATGGCGTTTCACTGGAAGTGGGAAAATGGGTGACCGTGCTCCGACGCATGGGGCATGAGTGTTTTTTCTGCGCCGGCGAACTGGGCGGCTACGCTGCCGGCGGCGCGCTCATCCCCAAACTCCACTTCCAGCATCAATCTATCATCGCCCTCTCGCAGCGCGCCTTCGGGCCACGTCGCGAAACTGAACCGGCCAAGCTGATCGAGCACATTTATGCCGTTGCTGATGACATTCGCCCGCCCTTGCGCGCCTTTATCCGCAAAAACAAGCTGGATATGATCATCGTAGAAAATGCGTTGGCTATCCCCATGAATCTTCCGCTGGGCGTCTGTCTCACCGGGCTCATCGCCGAACTAGGCATCCCCACCATCGCCCATGACCACGACTTCTATTGGGAAAGAGAACGCTATCAAACCAACGCCATCCTCGATCTGCTGGACACAGCCTTTCCACCAGATCTGCCTGCTATTCACCATGTCACCATCAACTCCATCGCCCAGCGCCGTCTGAAATCTCGACGCAACATCGATTCCACAGTCATCCCCAATGTCATGGATTACGATACGCCGCCGCCGGGCGTTGATGACTACAATCAGGATTTTCGCACGACGCTGGGAATGGGCCCGGATGACCTGCTTGCGCTGCAACCCACCCGAGTCATCCAACGCAAAGGCATCGAGATGGCCATCGAACTGATGCAGCGCCTGAACATGCCTCAGGCGCATCTCTTCATCACCCACAGCGCCACCGACGAAGGCCTGGATTATTGGCATTGGCTACAACGAGAGGCCCGCCTGATGCGTGTGGATATGCAACTCATTGATTATCTGGTGGAGACGCAGCGGCGCATGGAAAACGGGCACAAAATCTATAGCTTGTGGGACGCCTACATCCATGCAGACCTGATCACCTATCCTAGTTTGTATGAAGGCTTTGGCAACGCCTTGCTAGAGGCCATTTATTTCAAGAAACTTACCGTCGTAAACCGCTACCCGGTGTATAATGCAGATATCCGACCGCTAGGCTTCGAATTTGTAGAGCTGGATGGCTATGTCGATGACGCTGCGGTGAATCAAGTGACCGCGCTTCTGGCAGATTCTGACGAAATCCATCGTCGCTCTGAAAAAAATTACGAACTCGCCCGAACTCACTTCTCATTCCAGACCCTGGAAAGCAAACTAAACGATGTCCTCACCTCCTTTTGATCGCCCGTTATGATCTCACCGCAAGACCGCATCAGGCGCGGCTTGAATACCCTCTATGGCGCCGAGCAGGCCCGCGAGCTGGAAAAAAGCATCTCCCGCCGCCTGGACGCCTTCCGCACCCACTATCCTGAAAAATCGCGACAACACACGCCCCTGGCGCAGCTTCTCACCCAACGCGACGCCATTCTCATCACCTATGGCGATCAATTTCAACAGCCGGGCCGGCCGCACCTGCGCACCCTGGCCAATTTTCTGGATCGGCATCTGCACGATGTGATGGATGGCGTGCACCTGCTGCCCTTTTTCCCTTATTCTTCGGACGACGGCTTTTCCGTCATCGATTACAAACAGGTGGATCCGGCCCTGGGCGATTGGAAGGATGTGGCCCGGCTGACTGAGCGGGGCTACCGTCTCATGTTCGATGCGGTCATCAATCACATCTCGCGAGAGAGCGCCTGGTTCCAGGGGTTCGTGCGGGGCGAAGCGCCCTGGCGGGATTATTTCATCGTGGTCGATCCAAATACGGACCTCTCGCAGGTGGTGCGGCCGCGGGCGTTGCCCCTGCTGACGCCCGTGCAGACAGCCGATGGCGTCAAACATGTGTGGACGACTTTCAGCGCCGATCAGATCGATCTCAACTACGCCAATCCGCAGGTGACGCTGGCCATCATCGACGTGCTGCTTTTCTATGTGGCGCAGGGGGCGCAGATCATCCGCCTGGACGCCATCGCCTATCTATGGAAAACCATCGGCGCGAGCTGCATTCATCTGCCCCAGACCCACGCCATGGTCAAGCTATGGCGCGCCATTCTGGATGTAGTCGCCCCCGACATATTGCTCATCACCGAAACCAACGTCCCCCACAGGGAGAATATCAGCTATTTTGGCGACTATCTGCCCGAGACGGGCAAGACTGATGAGGCGCAACTGGTTTACAACTTCACTCTGGCGCCGCTGACGCTGCACGCCCTGCTTTCGGGCGACGCCAGCAAGCTGTCGGAGTGGGCGGCGACGCTGGAGACCCCGACCGGCGCAACCTTTTTCAACTTCATCGCCTCGCACGATGGTTTCGGCGTGCGCCCGGCCGAGGGCATCCTCAGCAAGAATGAGATGCAGATGCTGGTAGACCGCACGCTGGCCCACGGCGGACAGGTGGGCTACAAGGCCAATCCCGACGGGTCCCGCAGCGTCTATGAACTCAACATCACCCTCTACGACTTCCTCAACGACCCCGACCGGCCCGATCAGCCCACCGACGTGGCCCGATTCCTCGCTTCCCAAAGTATCCTGCTGAGCCTGGCGGGCGTGCCGGGCGTTTATGTGCACAGCCTGTTCGGCTCTCGCAACTGCCAGCGCTGCTATCAGGAAACAGGACGGGCGCGTTCCCTTAACCGCGAGAAGTTCGCCCGGACCGACATCGAAGCCCGGCTGGCGGATAAAGCGAGTCACCAGGCCCAGGTCTTTGCCGGCTACCGGCGCATGTTGGCGGTGCGGCGGCAGCACGCGGCCTTCCATCCTTTCGGCAAACAAAAAATCATGGATCTGGCCCCAGCCGTGTTCGCCGCGCTTCGCACTTCCCCCTCGGGCGATGAGCAGATTCTGTGCCTGACCAACGTTGGCGCACAGCCTTCAGCCTTCATCCTGCCCCCGGGCAAGTGGCAAAATCTGCTCAGCGGCGGAAACCGCTCGGGTGAAATGACGCTGGCGGGCTATGAGACCATGTGGTTGCAGGCGGAGAGGGTAAGTTGGTAAAATAAAAAGCGAAAAAAGCCTCAATCTTCTCCCTCTCATTCAGCGAGGCGTTATGAGTATGCAGGAATTGCAAAAAATCAAAGGCATCGGGCCCAAATACGCCAGGATCCTTTCCGCCGCCGGCATTAACACGCTGGACGATCTGGCGGGCAGCAGCCCCGAACAGCTACAAAAGATCATCCGGGCCAAAGGGGGCCTGGCCCGCTACGACGACTGGATTCAACAAGCGCGCGATCTGATCTCGATGCAGGCGGAAACGTCGACGACCGGCGCAGCCGTCACAGACGCCGAGAAAACGGCGGAACGGGAGGCTATTCATGCCGATCTCAAAGATCTGGTGAAAGAGTTGAACGAGCTGGCCGCACAATTGAAACAAATCGAACCGCACTTCCAGCCGCCATCTTACACGCCCCGGCGCATGAAGGCGGTGCTGACCGAAAATCTGGATCGTTTCACGCCCGAAACCATCAAAAGCTTGCAAGAAAGCCTGGACGGGACGAGCATCGAGGATTTCAAGGACATCGAAACCTGGAAAGGCGTCTGGTTCACCCTTAACTATCTCATCAAGCTGGAAGCAACCGAACGCGGCAGCGCCCTGACCGAGCGTCTGGCCCGCCTGCCCGGCGTCGGCACCCTGGCCGATCTCAAGGAAATGCTGCAAGATACGCCGCCCGAAGAGTTCCTTAATCCCGAAACCTGGAAAGGCGTCTGGTTCGTCATCAACTATGAGATGCGAGATGTCGCCGGCAGTCTCAAAAAACGTCTTTTGCACCAGCCGCACCAGGAAGACGTCTGAACCTGAGGGATCATGAAGCGATGAGCCGTTTGAATCTGCGGGTCAACGCCGCAATCATCATCCGGTCATCATCATTCCAGCCCATCATCAAAAGACAGGCAGCGTAAATAAGCCCAACCACCGCAGAGGCGGCAACCAGCTCCAGGATATTCTCGACAGGCAGCCAGCGAGACCACAGCCATCCCGCCAGCAAAGCTGGAACCGCCGCCGCGAACGGGCGCAAGGTGTAACAATCGTAGGGATGGATGCCCAAAAGATATCGAACTTCGACCAGATTGACGAAATTCACCAAAACCATGCTGAGCATGCCCGCCACCGCAGCCCCGGTAATGCCGAAGAAACGGATCAACAGGAAATCCAGCGTCAGCGCCACGGTCAGCGTCAGAAAAGAATTGAACATCACCAGGCCCGAATGGCCCGACATGAGCAGCATGATGCCCACGGCCCCGGTGCTGAAATTGACCAGCGCGCCGATGCTGAGAATACGCAGCGCCAGCGCGCCCGAGGCGAAATCCTTGCCAAACAGGCCGATGAGTTGATGCGGATAAAGCATCTGCACCAGAAAGATGGGCATGGCCGCGAGAATCACCCAACGAGTCACCAGCTTGAACAGCGCGCTCAACTCAGCCATCTGGCCGCGATGATGCAAATCGGCGATGACCGGGGCGAAGATGGCGTTGAAAGCCGTTAGCACGATCAGGGTCAACCCGGCCAGGCGCAGGGCAGCGGTGTAAATGCCGGAAGAGTTGGCCTGATTGAAAATCCCCAGCACCATGATCTCGGTGCGGCCGTTGAGATACACCAGCACGCTGGAAAGAAGCAGGGGCAGAGAATAACGCATGAGCTCGGAAAGCAACCCCGGCTCCCACCTGACCTGACGCGTGATTTTGCTGGCCAGCCGCCACAGAAAATAGACCGACAGCGCGCCGCCCAAGATCTGGGCCGTGACAAAACCCAGGGTGGGGGCCAGGGCGCCGACGCCCAGAACGAGAAGGAACGCCAGTGTGGCC
>JALSPL010000260.1 GCA_026985975.1 Anaerolineae bacterium
ATGGCCCACAGCCCGTCATCGGCCCGGCGGATGAGCAGCACCTGGCCCTCGGGGTCGATGACCGCGGTATCCACCACGGCCAGGGGCGTGACGTAACCCAGATCCTGCGAGAAGATGCGTTGAATCTCCGCGGGCGGACGGAGGTCGGTCAGGGATTGCAGAGCCGCGGCCAGTTCCAGCACGCGACGGTTGCGCTGAATCTGATAGGGATCGTCGAGGTATTGCAGGTTGTTGTGGGCCAGCGCCCGCAATTCATCGGCGATGAGGGCGAGCTTTTGGGGTGGAGAATCCTGGGGGAAGGTCATAGATGCGGGGAGGGTGCAGAAATTTGTGGTTATCTCACAGGATTTGCAGGCGGGTTGACAGAAGTCGACAGCCCATTTTACAATTGCCCCTCGCCATCATCCAAACCGCCGCGATCAATTCACTGCCATGTCCCAACAAGCCCGCGCAACCGTTCCTTCTTCTTGACAACCCCGGCCTGGTATTTTACCATTTCCTGTAACTGCCAAGGTAGCCTGCTTGAGCGTCATTTACGCCTTGAATCGGATACTTTTTTAGCCATAGCGTCAATCGTAAAACGTCAAACGTCATCATTTGCATTGAAACGCCTGCTGTGACAGCGCTTTCTGACGTTTGACGCATGACGCTTGACGACTTTTTGCAAAAGGCATCATGTTTTTCGACGGCGCAACCCGCGCATAAGTAAGCAGTCATCATTCCTCCAGCATTGCGCCCCCGTAGCTCAGTGGCAGAGCATCGGACTTCTAATCCGTTGGTCGCAGGTTCAAGTCCTGCCGGGGGTGCCATTTTTTTGTCATCCACCGAAAGCCTCACCACGGAGGCGCAGAGGGCGCGGAGGAAGAAAAAGGTAGATGTTCAGAGGTCTTTTCTCTGTGAACTGCCATGATTTTCTCCGTGTTCTCCGTGTCTCTGTGGTAAAATAACCTTTTTTTTTCAGCGAAGCCAAAAATGATTTGGGTGCGTCCTAAACGAGTTGGAGGCGTTCTTGCGTCTTTGGCCGACATTATAAGTGCAGTATCCAGTAATCAGTAATCAGTAAGCAGTTACAGTGTTCAGTAGTGGCGATACGTCGCATTTGAGTAAGGCGCTTTAGCGTCTTTCAGCTATGAGCCTGGGCCTATCAGCCCCAGGCGGTGGCGGCAGACGTTAACCTCCAACTGAAATAGGACGCACTCAAATGATTTGCTGAGCGACAACGCCATGCGCACAACCTCTTCACCCCATCTGGAAAAAGATATCCTCACCCGCATTCAGCAAGTGGTGCGCAGCGAGGTGTGTTCGCAGAATGAGCAGCGCATTCAGGGGGATGTGCGCGCACAGCAGCGGCAGGCGGGGCGGGAGCTGCTGAGTCTGGCGGTGCAATATGCGGCCCGCCGGGATGACGCCGACGCGATTCTGGCCCGGGCCCGCAGCAACGGCCAACAAACCGGGCGCAGGCTGGCGCAGCTCGACTACGCCCTGCCCGAAATGATCGAGGCCTATTTCTCCTACGCCGGGCGCATCGAACAACTGATCCTGCCGGAGCTGACGCAGGCCAATGGGCTCGATGCGGACCAGCATCGCGTGGCGCAACGCCTGCGCCATTTCTTCCAGCAGGTGCTGCTGGCCATGGCCGAGACGTTTGAGTGCAAAGAGAAGGGATGAGAAAAATGGTGGGTGACAATGACCCACTACACAAAAACCGAAAACTCAGCCCTGCGCAAGCCCCAGGTGTCGGCGTAGCGCACATGATTGATCCAGCCCTGAACGCTGGCGTCGAAATCGGCAAACGTGATGCGACCGCGGCGATACGCATCGAGATTTCTACGCAATCGCCGGTGGAAATGCACCACGTTGCGTCGTTTGAGGCGACGATGCGCGGGGAAGACCACAAAACCCAGCCAGGGGATGCCGAAGCGGGTAGGCTGCACCTGCGCTGACCGAGGGTGAATGGTGAGGCGCAATGAAGCCAGAAACCGGGTGATTGCATCTTTCCAATGCCACAGTCGCTTTTTGCTGTTGGCAAAGAGGGCGAAATCATCCACATAGCGGAGATACGCGGGACAGCGAAGCTGGGAGATGACGAACCAGTCCAGGGCGTTCATGTACACGTTGGACCAGAACTGGGAGGTGAGATTGCCGATGGGCAGGCCGCGGGGACGATGCAGGGCGAACAGGTCGTCGCCGGGGAAATAGACCATGTCGTAGGCGTCAGCCAGCACGCCGGCGCCGCTGGCCAGGATGACGTCCACCAGACGCAGAGTCGCATCATCGGGGATGACCCTGGCGATGCTGCGGCGCAGAATCTGATGATCCAGTGAGGCGAAATGCTGGACGATGTCCAGGCGCAGCACATAGCGAAACCGGCGGGCGAACTGTTGCAGGCGGTCGATGGCGCGATGGGTTCCTTTGCCCACGCGGTTGGCGTAGCTGTTGGCGATGAAACGCCGTTCGAAATGGGGCTCGATGATGTTGCACAGGGCGTGATGCACCACGCGGTCCCGAAAGGGCGCGGCGCTGATTTTACGACGCTTGGGTTCGTGGATGGTAAAGTGGGTGTAGGCTCCCGGTTCATACGTCCCGGCCTTCAAATCTCTTTGCAGCGCCAACAGGCGATCGGCCACGCGGTGTTCGAAACGGGCGGCGCTGGCCTTGCCCCGCTTGCCCTTGGCAGCTTTATGATACGCCAACCACAGGTTATCCCACGCCACAATGGAGTCGAACATGGAAGACATGATCATTTTCACCCGCACATACGATTTATTGCGATGGCTGTTGCCCCGGACCGAGAAGTTCCCGCGGGCGCAACGGTTTGTGCTGACCAAACGCCTGCAAGACGCAGCCCTGGATTTTCAGGAGGCGATCTTCTGGGCCAACAGTCACAGCGGCCGCGGCCGCATGGCGCATTTGCGGGCCGCGGATGCGCATCTGGACAAGCTGCGTCTCTACCTGCGCCTGGTGCGCGATTTCGGCTGGCTGACCGGCGGCCAGTATGCGCATGTGAGCCGCATGGTGGATGAGATCGGGCGCTTGCTGGGCGGTTGGATTCGGCAGACCGAGAGGAGCAGG